>JBBQAD010000094.1:0-9434 GCA_038315885.1 Fibrobacteria bacterium
AAAATCAAAAGTCTAATCGGCTTCCTTCGCTGAAAACGGTCCCAAGTAAATTGAGCCAGCCCCAGCGAAAAAGCCTGGGAATAGGAAGAAACTTGTCTATGGGAGGGGAAATTGGCTGAACAATTAGCTGAAAATTTAAACTCGAAGGCGGCGCGAGCTCAGGGTTTATACGACCCCAAATTTGAGCATGATGCCTGCGGCGTGGGTTTTGTTGCCCATCTAAAGGGAAAGAAATCGCATTCAATCGTTTCCTCCGCTTTACAGGTATTAAATAATCTCGAGCATCGTGGTGCCTCCGGTTGCGAAGAAAATACCGGTGACGGGGCAGGCATTTTGATGCAAATGCCTGATGCTTTTTTGAGAAAAGTGCTTAACAAACTAAATGTAACACTTCCAAAAGAGGGCCGTTACGGGGTTGCTATGCTCTTTATGCCTCCTGGTGAAAAGGATAGAAAAGTCTGCGAAATTAAGTTTACTGAAATTGTCGTTGAAGAAGGTCAAAATATCTTGGCTTGGAGAGTTATTCCCACCGATAATAGTGGCTTGGGCGAAACTGCCCGAGCTTCAGAGCCTAAAATGTGGCAAGTCTTTATTGGCTTAAATGATGAAGTTGAGTCTGGAATCAGTACTGAAAGAAAATTGTTTGTCATCCGCAAGCGAGCTGAGAATGAAATCCGCTACTCTGGAATGCAGGGTGGAGAATTTTTCTATGTATCGAGCTTTTCCTCCAAAACACTGATATACAAAGGAATGTTTCTCGCTCCGCAAGTGGAGGCTTATTTTCCTGATCTGGTTGATACGGATATGGTCTCTGCGCTGGCACTGGTCCATTCGAGATTCAGCACGAATACCTTCCCCAGCTGGGAAAGGGCTCATCCGTATCGATATATGGCTCACAATGGTGAAATCAATACTTTGCGGGGGAATATCAATTGGATGCACGCCCGTCAAGCCATGTTGGCTTCAGAAATTTTCGGCGATGACCTCAAAAAAATCTTGCCTGTAATACAACCAGACGGCAGTGATTCAGCCATGTTTGATAATGCCCTAGAATTTCTAACCCTGGCAGGACGTCCTTTACATCATGCTGTCATGATGATGATTCCAGAACCCTGGTCTAAACATGAGAGCATGAGCGCTGAGCGCAAAGCTTTTTATGAATATCATAGTGCAATTATGGAACCTTGGGATGGACCCGCCTCCATTGTTTTTACTGATGGTGATTGTTTAGGGGCTGTTTTGGATCGAAATGGGCTAAGACCGTCACGCTATTATGTAACCAAAGATGATTTGGTCGTTATGGCCTCTGAAGTCGGAGTATTAGAAATTGATCCGGCTAATATTGTCCATAAGGGTCGACTGCAGCCCGGCAAGATGTTCTTAATCGACACTTTAAAGGGAAGAATTATTGCCGATGAAGAAGTAAAACAAGAGCTTATCGCCGAGCATCCCTATAAGGAATGGTTAGAGAAGAATAGGGTTAGGCTAGATGATCTGCCTGACGCTACAGTTCCTGAACCCGATCACAGCACTGTGCTACTTCGTCAGCAGGCTTTTGGTTATACATTCGAAGACTTGCGCATTCTGATGGCTCCCATGGCACGTAACGGAATGGAAGCATTGGGGTCAATGGGAACTGATACACCTCTTGCTGTGCTTTCGAACCGGCCGCATCTGCTGTATAACTATTTCAAACAGTTATTTGCTCAAGTTACAAATCCTCCCATTGATGCCATTCGAGAAGAAATTGTAACCGGTACAGAGACCTGGCTGGGACCCGAGCGCAATCTGTTACACCCAGAGCCCGAAAGCTGCCGTCAAATTCAGTTGCAAAGCCCTTGTTTAAGCAATGAAGATCTGGCTAAACTAAAAGCATCCGAACATCCGGAGTTTCATTCAGCTCAAATACCTATCCTGTTTGATGTAAAGGGTGGTGGTCGAGCCTTAGAAGCATCCATGGATGAACTGTTTCGAGCAGCAGATAGGGCCATATCTAAGGGTGCCAACATTCTCATTTTGACCGATCGAGGCATCAATTCCGACAAGGCGGCTATTCCAGCCCTGCTGGCTGTCGCAGGATTGCATCACCATTTGATTCGTGTGGGAACCCGCACAAAAGTGGGCATGGTTATTGAGACAGGTGAGCCACGCGAAGTGCATCACTTCTGTCTTCTCTTGGGTTTTGGTGCTTCGGCTATTAACCCCTATCTTGCTTTTGAGTCACTTGATGATATGATTCACGAAGGATTTCTGAAAGACATCGCGCATAAAACGGCTGTGAAGAATTATATCAAGGCAGTTAATAAAGGCGTAATTAAAGTGCTCTCAAAAATGGGCATTTCTACCATTCAAAGCTATCGTGGCGCCCAGATTTTTGAAGCAGTGGGACTCAATCAGAATTTAATTGATAAGTATTTTACCTGGACTCCTTCCCGCATCGAAGGAGTTGGTTTGGATATCATTGCTCAAGAAGTGGGAATGCGTCATGGGCGTGCCTTTGATGCCGCCGGAGCTGATATATACACATTGGAAGCGGGGGGTGAATATCAGTGGCGCAAAGAGGGCGAGAACCATCTTTTCAATCCCCTGACTGTTCACAAACTGCAGGCGGCTGTCCGTACGGGCAACTATCGGGTTTTTAAAGAATACTCCCAGTTAATCGATGATCAAGCGCGTAATCTTTGTACTCTGCGTGGTCTGCTTGATTTCAAAATGGAACACAATCAATCCATTCCGATTGAAGATGTGGAGTCAGTTGAGAGCATCGTGAAACGCTTTAAATCTGGGGCAATGTCTTACGGTTCCATCAGCAAAGAAGCGCATGAAAATTTGGCCATTGCCATGAATCGCCTGGGTGGAAAGAGTAACACCGGCGAAGGTGGCGAAGATGAAGATCGATATACTCCCGATGCAAATGGCGATTCACGAAGAAGCGCCATCAAGCAGGTTGCTTCGGGCCGCTTTGGTGTTACCAGTCATTATTTGGTAAACTCCGATGAGATACAAATTAAAATGGCGCAGGGTGCAAAACCCGGAGAGGGCGGCCAGCTGCCTGGGAGCAAGGTTTACCCCTGGATTGCTAAAACTCGGCATTCGACGCCGGGAGTCGGACTGATTTCTCCACCGCCTCATCATGATATTTATTCCATCGAAGATTTAGCAGAATTGATCCATGATCTAAAGAATGCCAATGAACGAGCCAGAATCAGTGTGAAGCTGGTCTCTGAGGTTGGGGTGGGAACAATTGCCGCCGGAGTCGCTAAGGGTCATGCCGATGTGGTCTTGATCAGCGGTTTCGATGGAGGCACCGGAGCCTCTCCGCTAACGTCTTTGAAACATGCCGGCCTGCCCTGGGAACTGGGCTTGGCAGAAACCCACCAAACTTTGGTGCTCAATAATTTGCGCAGCCGAATTGTTGTCGAAGCAGATGGACAATTAAAAACAGGTCGAGATGTAATTGTGGCAGCTCTTTTGGGAGCTGAGGAATTTGGCTTTGCTACCGCGCCTTTGGTTGCCAGCGGCTGTATCATGATGCGAGTGTGTCACTTGAACACGTGCCCCGTCGGGGTTGCCACTCAAGACCCAGAACTCCGAAAGAATTTTACCGGAAAGCCGGAGCATGTAGTCAATTTTATGACTTACATCGCCCAAGAAGTTCGCGAGCTAATGGCCCAGCTGGGTTTTAGAACCATTAATGAAATGGTGGGACGCAGCGATCGCCTGGAAATGAAAAAAGCCATTGATCATTGGAAGGCTTCAGGACTGGATTATTCCAGAATCCTTTGGCAGCCTGAAGTCTCTGCCGATGTGGGACGCTATTGCAACATGGCACAGGATCATGGGTTGGATAAGTCTTTGGATAAAACCGTGCTGCTAGAACTTTGCAAGCCAGCTCTGGACCGCGGAGAAAAGGTTTCCGCCAATGTATCTATTCGCAATGTAAACCGGGTTACGGGAACCATTGTGGGTAGCGAGCTAACCCGAAAGTACGGCGCCCAAGGACTACCTGATGATACCATCCACCTTAATTTCAAGGGGTCGGCCGGTCAGAGTTTCTCGGCATTTGTTCCTCGCGGCATGACGATGGAACTTGAAGGCGATGCGAACGATTATGTAGGAAAAGGTTTGTCGGGCGGAAGAATTTTTATCTATCCCGCACGTGAAGCAAGTTTTGTGGCGGAAGAGAATGTAATCATCGGAAATGTCGCGTTATATGGCGCAACTGCCGGAGAAGTCTACATTCGCGGACAAGCCGGTGAGCGCTTTTGCGTTCGTAACAGCGGAGTCAAAACCGTAGTTGAAGGGGTAGGAGACCATGCCTGTGAATACATGACAGGTGGTGTGGTTGTCATTCTCGGTGCTACCGGTCGAAACTTTGCCGCAGGAATGTCAGGTGGAGTCGCCTATGTGTTGGATGAAAAGGGGGTCTTCCCTTCATTGTGTAACACAGAGATGGTAGGACTTGAAGCTATTGAAACTGAAGAGGATATTTCAGAGTTACATAGCTTAATCGAAAACCATATGCGCAACACTGGAAGCGGCCCGGCGGAGCGGGTCTTAGCTCATTGGAAGGAGCTACTTCCTAAATTCATAAAAGTGATGCCCAAGGATTATAAGCGAGTCTTGGAATCACTGGCGCGTGTTAGACTGGCAGGCAAATCGGGTGATGAGGCTACCATGGCCGCCTTTGAAGAAAATGCCAGAGACATGGCAAGAGCCATGGGGAATTAAGTCCAGCCTACTTGGCTAGGGACACCGGAGGAGAAGAGATGGGAAAGCCGACTGGGTTTATGGAATTCGATCGAGAGTTGCCTGCTGATAAGGCGCCGACTGAACGGATTAAAAATTGGTCTGAGTTTCATGAGCATTTGCCGGAAGAAAAACTGAAGGCCCAAGGTGCACGCTGCATGGATTGCGGTGTTCCTTTCTGTCACACGGGAACATTAATCGCGGGTATGGCAGCTGGCTGTCCGGTAAATAACTTAATTCCAGAGTGGAATGATTTGGTTTATCGGGGAATGTGGCATGAGGCTCTGGAACGCCTCCATAAAACCAATAATTTCCCAGAATTTACCGGCAGGGTTTGCCCAGCGCCTTGTGAAGGTTCATGTGTTCTTGGAATTAATAAACCTCCTGTAACAATAAAAAATATCGAATGTGAAATAATCGATCATGCTTTCGGCGAAGACTGGGTGAAGCCTCAAATTCCCGAAAAGCGCAGCGGTAAAAAGGTAGCTGTGGTAGGCTCGGGCCCAGCGGGATTAGCCTGTGCCGCACAGCTCAACAAAGCGGGCCATTCAGTAACAGTCTATGAGCGCGCCGATAGAATCGGTGGCCTCTTGACCTATGGCATTCCCAATATGAAACTCGACAAGTCAGTGGTGCAAAGGCGTGTGGATATCATGGCTGCTGAGGGTATCCAATTTGTAACATCGACCGAGATTGGCAAAGATCTGTCAGCCAAAAAACTTGCCGAAGATGTTGACGCAATCGTACTCTGCGGAGGTGCAACAAAACCTCGAGATTTGCCTATCGAGGGGAGAAACTTAAAGGGTATTCATTTTGCAATGGAATTCTTACATGCAAATACCAAGAGTTTACTTGATTCAAAACACTCCGATGGCAAATATATCTCTGCCAAAGATAAGCATGTAGTGGTTATCGGTGGAGGTGATACAGGTACAGATTGTGTAGGTACTTCTTTGCGCCATGGCTGCAAATCACTGATACAATTAGAAATCCTTTCTGTTCCTCCAATGGAACGTATGCCCGATAATCCCTGGCCCCAATGGCCCAAGGTCTATAAAATGGACTATGGTCAAGAAGAAGCTGCAGCCCTATATGGAAAAGACCCCCGAACCTACGGCGTCATGACGAAGCGCTTTGTTGCCGATGGGGAAGGCCAGATAAAAGAGTTGCATATTGTGGAAATTACCATGGGTAAAGACGAGCAGGGCCGCCCCAAGCTGCTTGAAAAAGAAGGTTCGGAAAAAGTTCTGAAGGCGGATCTTGTCCTTCTTGCCATGGGTTTCCTAGGACCAGAGGAAACCGTGCTTGCCGAATTGGATGTCGAGCGCGATGAGCGGAGCAATGCCAAAGCGGAGTACGGAAAATTCGCGACAAATATTCCTGGAGTTTTTTCAGCGGGGGATATGCGCCGAGGTCAAAGCCTGGTCGTGTGGGCCATCAATGAAGGCCGGGGTGCCGCCCGTGAATGCGATCGGTATCTCATGGGCAAAACTAAACTCCCCTAAAATTCCCGTGTAAGCTCTAGGCCCAAGAACTTTTTACTTGAGAATATTTGTGATTTAGCTGCTTTTTGTTAACGAAGCCCTGAAATCCTATTGAGAAGAACGGCTACCATCCCCTTAAAATGGAATGTTGACTCAATGAAAATTTAGAAAGGGTGTTCAAGATGCAAGACGTGCTCGGTGAAAGCAAAGAAATCAGCACCTATTGTCCCATCTCTCTAATAGCTGGTAATCGCTGTTATGAGGGATTGATGACTCAGGTGGGACCGAATGATGCAGAACTCATTGTACTCAACGAACTTAGCGAACCGACTGAGGAATGTGCTCAATTTAAGAGCAATCTTAAAGTCGGTCAGAGGGCTTATCTTCGTTTGAATAATGCCGATCAGGATCTCAGCTTGAGCTGCAGGGTAGCTGCAGTGTTACTTGATGAAGAATTAATGTCGGCATTTACAACTCTGCGCTTTGGAAGTGATAAGTTGGATGAAATAGAACGCTTTCGAAACTTTGCTAATCGCTTGTGGTAGCGGTAGTATTAGTCGCTTTTAGAATAAGTGCAGCTCCAACTGCCAGATAGGCAAGTTCGATTCCGATGTAAACAAATAGTTTGATGGCTGCGCCTTCTGTGAAGCCATAAGAGTGCAAACCGATACTTAATAAATTCACTCCGAACCAGGCTAGAACAACAATTATTGTTCCTATCACACTTCCAAATGCCATTCCTTTAGGGCCTATCTGTCCAAATTGCCTGGTATGCAATAAAATGATACACCAGAGGACCAGCATCAATGCGCCGTTTTCCTTAGGATCCCAGCCCCAAAACCGGCCCCAGGACTGATCGGCCCAAATTCCTCCCAGTACAGTGCCGATAAACGAAAAAAGCAAGGCAAAGCAGAGAACTCCGTAAATCATTTTATTGAGTTCTATTAGGTTCTGTTTTCGGGTACCTCTATCAGGTAGGATTGCCCGGGCAATCCAGATATGTCCCAGTACTCCTGCCAAGATACCCGCAGAATAGCCAATAGTAATAGTAACCACATGGGTCGATAACCAAAAATTACTATCCAAAACGGCTACGAGAACTCCCAGTGTATCACCATCCATAGCATAGCGGTTTGCCACTGATAATAACAGTACTCCCGAGATAGCCCCCGCGAGGATTCCTACTCCTCGGCGAAACTGTTTTTCTAAAAATAGGCTAAGCAGTATTACAACTGCTGAAACCCACAAAAATGTCTCATAGAGATTGGTTACCGGAGGCCTACCCATGAGATACATGCGGGTTAGAATACCGGAAATATGGGGTATAAGACCAACAATAAGCAGAAAGGCCGCAGCGATGCGAAGAATATTTCGATTAAAAAGGAGATACAGAAAACACATGATAAGAGTAAACCAATAGATGACCAGTGACCAGAAAAAGGGCTGAACCCGTTGGTAGATAAGCTCGATATCGAAGGCTCTGGCCCTGTCTATATGTTCAAAACTAAGTTCGCCTAGATTTTGGCTAGCAAGTTTAAACGCTTGTGGGTCATTGGCTCTAAAGCTCTGAAGAAGTTGGCTTAATAGTTCGAGTTCCTTGCTATGCCGATGTTGGGCCTTTGGATCTGATAAGAGGGCACTTGGGCTCGTCCAACCTCCTTCAACAATACTATCAGCGATCACACGAAAGGGGCTAGGAAATAAACCCCGATTAAAGAGATACATTCGATGGGAGAGACTGATGGCTTCCTGGGAGAGAGAATCTCTGGTAACACTGTCTCTGGGGTCCACTTGGGCTAGTATTTCAGCCAGGATGCGAACTGACGCCATCAGAGTCCAAAACGAAATATTTTCGCTTGCAGGCAAGCTCATCCGCTTGGCCAGTTCAGCTGATTCGACCCTGAACATGGGACTTGGCAAGGAGTAAACCATAGCCTGGCTTAGGGTATTGTAATACGAAACATTTTGAAAAAGACTCAAGATCTCCTTATCTGTTACACTTCGGGATTCCTTGTCAATTTTATCTGCATTGGCGGCCAGATTTTGCAGGCTATCCAGGTGGGGTTCAAGTTGTTCAAAGGAGAAGCGTCCTCGTTTCTGGGTATCTATGCCTAGAGCAATGGCAACATCGGGGTTGTTTATCAAAAATATGGTGTCTGAAATCGCGAATTCGGGCCTGAATAAAATTCGCGTTAACTGATAAATGGCCGGCTTTCCGGCATAGGAGCTTTTACCAGACATCTGCAAGAGGATATGCCGGGCATATGTTTCCAAGGGTTTCACCCTTCCCTCGTGCAATATGGGCAATTTTCGAAAGACATTGGGCAGATCAAATGAGGGCGTTGATGTTGAATTAGGCCTAAGGTGCTGGCTAGTACTGGTGTCTGCCCCGACGGGCCAATTAATTAGAAATAGACTGACAAAAAGCAGTTTGACAATCAGGGCTCGAGTGTGGCTATTACAGATAGCCATCTATTTCTGCCTCTGCTTACTGATAAATCGACCTAGGCTTAGGAGAAAATGAAGTAACATTCCCCCGAAAATAGTGAGGCTGGAGATATAAGGCATCGTTCTACCAGGATTATCTACCACTGCAAATACGGATTGTTCAGCAGCGCCCATGCTTCCTTGTGCATAGGATGCCTGGAAATAGGTCATATCTTGATAGCGAAGCGGATTGTTCATGAAGATTTTCACTTTTCTGTCAATGGGACCATCATGTAATTCGACATCGCTTTCAAATGCTCGGGGTATTTGGGTTGCGGGGTGGAGCTTTTTTCTGAAATCAAGCAATGTCAGTGAGAATCCCATGGGATAGTGCTTTAACCGCAGTTGCATGTGAATTTTTTTGCTGTGATATTCTTCAGTAAGTTGAAATTCAAAGGCATTTTGTTCAGCTCCGTACAGGAGAAGCTGTTTTTTTTCACCCTGATTATTCTTCATGTTCAATATCATTCCAGGAATGTTACGCTCGGCCATTTTATCCAGTGGTTTTTTTTCTAAAGCTCCAATCCCAGATGCGGATTGGTAGGGATTGTTTTGCCCTGGCCCCATTCGGAAGGCTAAGGCGTTTCTATAATAGGCATCCACTGTAAACCGGAGTCCATACTTACTGATTTCAATTTCTTTGCCGGGACGGAGGTAGCTGGCATCTACAGCACTCACAAAATTGCTATCCCCTTTGGTTTCCCAGAAGGCAAG
>JBBQAD010000285.1:0-5296 GCA_038315885.1 Fibrobacteria bacterium
AAAATTAAAACCTGCTGAACGTCTACTGAACTTGCTGCAAGTATTACATATTCTTTCTGAATGCCGCAGTTACACAACCTTGGCTGAAACTGGTTTAAATCAAGAGCTAACTCAAGACGAAGAACGGATGCGACAAATTCATACTTTTATCTATCAGCATTTTACGAGAAACATTAGCGTTAATGAGGTCGCAAAAGTCGCCAATATGACCGAAAGCTCATTTTGTCGCTACTTCAAGAGCAGAACCTTAAAGACATTCACCAACTACCTTAATGAAATACGAATTTCCCACGCCTGCAAGCTGCTAAAACAAGATGGGGCTCAAGTTTCACTTTCAGCTCTGGATTCTGGTTTTTCCAATCTCTCCTATTTTACGCGGGTGTTTAAACGTCAATTGGGGATGAGTCCCGGTCAATATCGTAAACAACTAAGAGGAGAAATCGCGACAAACCTTGTCTAGGCATCACCTGGGATTTTATAATCAGCTCAGGCTGAAAAGCTATTACAGTCTTTTCAGTCTTTCAGTCTTTAAGTCTACTAGGGAGTATGCACTTTTTGAATCAACTCGGTTATATCAAAGCTCGTATTCAGGAACTGAGTTTTCGCAAACTACCCTCCCTTCAATATTGGAAAAAACGGGTTGAACTCTTCGGAGAAGAAAGTGTTTACAATTTAGGCCTTCGCGGTAAAGCTTTGCTGCGCTTTCAAGCTGAAGAACGAGCATTACTCCTTAAAGAAATGGAGAGGCAGCATCCCCACCAAGGATATGCACTTGATTTAGGCTGTGGTCCCGGCCATAAAACCCCCTTTTTCAAAATGAGAACTTCTTACGATTGGATCTCCCTCGATCCAGTTATCCCATTTTTAAAGAGTAACAGTAATAAGGAATCCAAATTTCGAATTAATGCAAATGCTGAGTCCATTCCCTTCCAAAGGGAAACCATGAGTCTCATTCTTTGTTGCCGTGTTTTGGGTGGAATACTTGCCCCAGAGTCTCTCAAGCAATGTGCACAATCCATTCAGACCTTGCTTAAACCCGGTGGTCGCTTCATTATGCTTGAGGCAGTATCAGAAAAAGGATCGCAAGGGCATTGGGTCATTCGAAATGAAAATGACTATATCAACCGATTCCCCTTACTCGGTCTAAAAGTTCAAGGTGAATTAGCCGAAAAAAAACTTCGCTTTGTCCTGTTCTCTGGTACTAAGCCTAAGTTTCAGTATCACCCTGAGGTTTTGTCCTGATTAAAATTCTTCGAAACATAGCCGGCCCGCTGGCCTTGGTTTTATTATCACTCTATCTTTATTTTCATCGCGATCAGTTGATCCACTTTCCCTGGGTTATAACGGTATCACTAGTTCCAATTTGGATTTTATTAGCTATTGCTTCACAGGTCTTTGCATTTTTACCCTGGTATTACCTGGCTCACTCCTTCAATTCAGAATTGCGTTGGAAAGAGGGCTTACGGGCTTATTTTCTGTCGACTCCCAGCAAACTAATCCCCGGAAAAATCGGCAATTTAATGCATCGCACAGCATTGACTGTTGGAGAGGGATTCACATTTCATCATTCCGCATCATTGCTGATTCTTGATCAGGCTTGGTTAATGGCCAGCGCTGGCTTCTGGGCGGCCCTTAGCATGATGTATCTCAATAGCTGGAATTGGAGCATTATATTACTCTTCGCTCCTTTTTTGTTATCCCCACCTCTTTGGTTTCAATTTGAGGGCTATATATTCAAAGGTCTCAAAAAATTGACGAGCAAAGGTTTATTTAAAAAAGTCAATTCCAGTCTTAATATAAATAGTGCACTTAGTCCAGCTGTAACACCAATTTCCACGATGTATTCCTGGAATTCGATGTTCATCTTATTAGTGTTACATGGTATTAATTGGATTTTTTATGGTTTAGCTATCTGGTTATTCGCCATAGCTTTTGGTGGAGTTACACTGCCTACAATCGCAACGATAGCATCTCAGCTACAGGCCTGGTTAGCCGGAAATCTGGCTTGGTTTACCGCCTCTGGCTTAGGTGTCAGCGAACCGGTATTTGCGGTCACGCTAAATGGAATCTTCCCAGAATCCATTTTAATCACAATTGCCTTGGCTTTTAGAATCTGCTATCTAATCATCGAAATAGGCATCTGTGTTATGGTCTGGAAGCTTTTTCCCGTCAAACGGGGCGGTGTTTTAAGCATCGGAAGTGCAACACAGCGAACTTCCACTTCTAATATTTAGTGAATTTTAGGCTGTTTCGGCTTTTTTAACTTGTTTTTAGGCTATTATTTAAAATCACCACTAACCAAATCCTCAACTTTATATACAATTGTGCCACAGCCATAGAAATGAGTCCATTAGAATGAGTTTTGAATCCCTCGGGCTTTCAGCCCCTATACTTAAAGCCGTAGCCGAAGAGGCCTACGAAAATCCATCTCCCATACAGGCAAAGGCGATACCTCCGATTCTGGAGGGCAAAGACGTGATGGCAGCAGCCCAGACTGGAACCGGTAAAACAGCTGGCTTTACTCTTCCGATTTTGGATCTCTTGGCTAAGGGAGAAAAGGCGCAAGCCTATCAGGTACGCACTTTAATTCTAACTCCAACTCGCGAGCTGGCGGCCCAGATTTTAGAAAGTGTACAGACTTACGGCAAATACATGCATTTGCATTCGGCGGTTGTATTTGGTGGTGTTAACATCAATCCGCAGATGTCACAGTTGCGGCGCGGTGTAGACATTCTGGTTGCCACTCCCGGTCGCTTGTTGGATTTGTATAACCAAAATGCAGTGAAGTTCAAGCAGCTTGAAATACTGGTTCTCGACGAAGCCGATAGAATGCTGGATATGGGATTCATCCATGATATCCGCAAGATATTGGGAATTTTACCCAGTAAACGTCAGAGTCTCATGTTTTCAGCCACTTTTTCTGATTCGATTCGAACACTAGCTCGTGGTATGTTGATTAAGCCCGTGGAAATCTCGGTCAGCCCGCGAAATTCAACGGTAGAGTCTGTACAACAATGTGTCTACTCAGTAGACAAGCGGCAGAAGCCCGCAGTGCTTTCTCAATTGATAACAGAAAATAATTGGGAACAAGTGCTGGTATTTAGTCGAACCAAACATGGTGCCAATCGATTGGCACAGTATCTAGAACGCGAGAGAATTAGTGCAGGCGTCATTCATGGAAACAAAAGTCAAGGCGCACGAACCAAAGCGCTAGCCGATTTCAAAAACGGAAGCATGCGTGTACTAGTTGCAACCGACATTGCATCACGGGGTTTGGATATCGATCAACTGCCCCATGTAGTCAATTTTGATTTGCCCAATGTTCCTGAAGATTATGTACATCGCATCGGTCGCACAGGACGCGCGGGTGCCAGCGGCGAAGCAATTTCTTTGGTATGTTCAGAAGAGCTACCCCTTTTGCGAGATATCGAACGCTTGATTAAACAGGTTTTGCCTCGCAAAGAAGTTGAAGGCTTTCCTGAAATGCAGCGTGAACCCGAGAATTATATGGATCAAAATGAGAGACAGAGGCCGCAGCGTTCACATTCACAACAATCATCGCAACCAGCCAAACGAAGCGGTAATGATCATCGGGATGGACAAAGGTCACAGAAGAGTACTAGAGGCAAGCAGCCCATTGTACACACAGGTAAGACGAAAATTTGGGGTCGGGGTTAGTGCGATAGTTTAGCGGATCAAATTTTCTGCTCTAATGCTTCTCCAGCTCTTCTAGATTCGTTCCAGAGTGCTTAGCCCCTTTTCGATTGCAATTAGAACTTCACTGTTCAGGCTTCGTTGATCGAATTCTGATAAAAAGCGCAGTCTTTCAAAAACAGAGTTGGGAATATTGCGAACGGTAAATTAGGCATCAATGTATTATAGATTTGGGATGCGACCTTGCCTCACAAGTTTTGGATCAATTCTAAGGCCGGTTTGGGCCAATTTGGTGCTTAAATGTTCTATTTCCAAGGTAAATGACGTATTTTATGGCTTTTTAATCAATTAGGGGATTCAAACAAAGGTTTCACCTAAGATTCGATTCAAGGAGCAAGCATCCCTTGCGATATCATCATGACTAGATCATCTCTGTATCTTCGTTTCGCTTTATTATTATAGGACAACATGAAAACTCCAGCACGACTCGAACCTCTTATTGAAGACGGTATCATTGACGAAGTGGTAGGCCAGGTTAGAAGCGGCAAAGAGGCCGATGTTTTTATTGTCTTGGTAGGAGAAGAATATCGCTGCGCGAAAGTCTACAAAGAGGCGAACAAGCGCAGTTTTCGGCAGGCGGTTCAATATAGAGAAGGCCGTAAGGCACAGAATAGTAGAACGGCGCGAGCCATGTCGAAGCGAAGTTCCTATGGGCAGAAGGAAGCTGAAACGTCGTGGATTACTGCCGAAGTAGACGCTTTACGAAAGCTTAGCGCAGCGGGAATTCGAGTTCCCAAGCCCTATGGTTTCTTTGATGGTGTGTTAATCATGGAATTAATCGCCGATGCGGAGGGACAACCGGCGCCGCGACTAGATGATTTGGATTTAGAACCCGATGTGGCTATTCAGTGCCTTGAGTTTATGATCACTCAAATTGTCTTGATGTTGTGCTCGGGAATGATTCATGGAGATTTATCCGAGTTTAATGTTTTGGTCGATAGCCAGGGGCCAGTTATAATCGATCTGCCCCAAGCTGTAAATGCAGCCGGGAATAACAGTGCACAAATGATCTTCATGCGCGATGTAGACAATATGACTCAGTTCTTCGGTAGTTTCGCTCCCCAGCTATTAAAGTTACAGTACGGTAAAGAAATTTGGGCACTCTATGAAAAAGGTAAACTGACACCTCAGGTGAAATTGACCGGATATTTTCAAGAACCCTTGGCAAAAACCAATGTAAGCAATGTGTTAGCAGCTATTGGAGATGCTCGTAAAGAACATGAAGACCGTCTGCTCCGAAAAAATCCTGATGCGAATCAAAGAGGTGATGAAGATGTTTCTCGATTTCGAGATGGGGGCTTTAATCCTAATAGTAACACATTTGGTAATGTGAACAATAGAGACAAGACGGGCAACTCGAATAAAACCAATATTCCAAATAATGCAAACAATGATGAAAGAAAGTTTAGGAAGCCTGATTTTCGGGAATCCGATCAAAATCGACCGAAACCTCAGGATAAGCCATCGTATGGCCGAAATGGGAAGAGTCGACGCTAATAGGTAATTTGGTGCACCCTAAGGGATTTGAACCCCTAACCCTCGGTTTCGAAGACCGATGCTCTATCCAGTTGAGCTAAGAGTG
>JBBQAD010000471.1:0-2860 GCA_038315885.1 Fibrobacteria bacterium
TTATATTCGGAAATCAATATCCCATAGATCGCTTACTCTTTTAGCGGCGATGTTTGTAGGGAGTGCTTCAGCTGATTCCGGCCTTGGACCTGTAATTGGATGGAATGGAACGAAAGGACTTAGTCAGACATACTCCGCTGAGTCGGTGGATGCTGGACGTCTAAACTTGGTTCTGCGCGGAACCTGGTTTCAACAGGCGATGACCTATTCTGGCGCACCTGACCATGGAGCCGATATCTATAGTAGCCTGCTCTCGGTAGCCTATGGAGTTAACGAATCGGTTGATTTGTTTGTGACGGGTTCCATGTACAGTTCTCAAGGTTGGGAAACCTCAGACGCTACCGGTTTTGGTTCAGCAACGGGAGGTATCCAGGGTGTTTTACCCTTTTTAAAAAATAGTCCGGTTAAATTGGGAGCTCAATTTGTCGGTATTTCAAATACCGCAACACGCGAATTGAATCTAAATAATGCCGATGGCTATCATTACTTTGATACCCGTGCAGATTTCGATTTTATCGGCAGACTTTTGCAAACATGGATTGCCAAGGGTTCAGATATGTACTTCTCGATGCATTTTAATGAAGGCATGGCAACCTCATTGCAAGAAAATAAGGACGCATTGTTACTCTTGGCAGGCGCCCTTGAATTTTCCCCGCATCCAATGGTGGTCCTAGGACTAGAAGCCAATGCCCGATCGTTCTTCAATGACTTTCAACTCACCAACAGCCCCTTCTGGTTAACTCCCAGTATTACAGTGAGAACCCCATATAATCTGCATTTCAATCTAGGTTCCGATTTTTCCCTCTCCCAAACGCGGAAAGATATCGGTAATCGATCTTTAGAACCTTTTCGATTGTTTGCTGGCATCAATATGACTTTTGATACCAAAGCAGCTGAAAAAAAAGAGGCCCGCGAAGCGGCTGTGAAAGATTCATTGCAACGGGTTCGCATGACCCAAGAGGTACAAGAGGCAAAAATGCGGGCCGATAGTGTAACAGAAGAATCACGTAAATTGGGCTTGGCACGGGATCAAGAAATTGAATTAGCAAAGCAAAAAGCCGACTCCCTGGCAAGCAAAGCCAGACAAGATTCCCTGCTGTTAGTTGAAACGAGGAAAAAATTAGCTGAAGAAAAGGCCAAACGAAGTGAAGCAGAGATTGAATTCTTGAAAACCGGGGTATTGAGTTTAGAAGCCGTTTATTTTGAATCAGGACGGGCCGAACTAACCCTCAATTCGAAACCTTACTTAAAGGTCATCGCGCGAATGCTGTCGAAATACCCCAAATTAGAGTTGGAAATTGGCGGGCATACCGACAATATTGGAAGCCCAAGTTCCAATCTTCAACTGAGCCATGCCCGTTCAGAATCAGTTAAGGCATTCCTAATCGACATCGCTCCCGAATTGGCGCCTCGGCTTACGGCTAGAGGCTATGGCGACAGCCAACCTAAATCTGACAACCGCTCTGCCGATGGAAGAAGGGTTAACCGTCGTGTAGAGATAAAAGTTTTAAATACGAAAACACTAAGAGAATATATGGAAGAATAGGCATTCTGGCCTTACTGTTTCAAAATGACTAGGGCTTCAAGTACCCTAGTTGCCCGCCTTCGACACTTTAAAATAGACCGATTGCTTGTCCATTTTGAGATTTTGTTAAGCGTACATTGTCAGACTTCAAAAAAAATTAAAGTCCTGTCTTGCACGTTTAAAAGCAAGCGCTTACCTTGATTTTCCTCTAGATTTAAGACTCTAATTTGGGGAATAATTTGAAGGCAGCAGCCTCCGTGCAAGTACAATTTCCATTGCATTGGACTGAGAAAGACAATGCTTTTCTCCGCGTTTTTGCAGGTTCTTGTATCATCGCTGCCCATATAACTCATCCTTGGGTCTATCAGTTTTCATTAAGCAAAAATTGGCTTTCCCTTGGCTTTTTTATGGCCATCTTCGACCAATTGACCCGCTTTACAGTGCCCGTTTTTTTGTTTCTCTCCGGCTATGGCCTGGTGATTCAGCACATTAGAAAACAGCCCTCTTTGCGTGAATATTACAGCCGACGATTGATTAAAGTATTCATTCCCTTTTTTGTTTGGTCGGCCCTTACAGCTTCTCGGCATGTGGAATACTTCATGTCTTTTCCCTGGCAAAACGCACCCCTTTTAAGCTTAGGAAAATTGTCTCACTTCTTATTCGTGACGGGATTTGATTACCAGTATTACTTTATGATTGCAATTTTCCAATTTTATCTGATCTTTCCCTTTGTATATCGCCTGGCCCGCCAGAAAAGAATGCTCTTTCTTTTTTTGTTTGCTCATCTTTGTTTACTATCCCCTGTGGATTTTTACCTCGCTTTTTTATGGAAGCACTTGTATGTGTTTCCATCCAGTACCTTGGTCTGCTACTGGTTTTATTGCTTCGCAGGAATGTATGCAGCCTGGCATGCCAAGTCTCACTTGGCTAAACTTCAAAATTTTGGCCTAGCCCGTATTGCCGTAATTTGGGGGCTTTCCTTTGGACTACTAAACCTGGAATTTTTTATCAATGTATTTCAAGATCGTGGACTGTATAACAGTGACCATTTCAATCGCTGGTCAGTGGTTTTGTATAACTTTACCACTTTTGCCCTGTATTTAAAACTGAGGCCTCAGCTACATGCAATTTTTTTTGAAACCAACATGGGTCGATTTCTTTTTCAATTTATCGGACCATATTCATTCTTCATGTATCTGGCTCATACCCATACCATCCGTTTGATGGAACTGAGTGGAATTAATCTTAGCCTGCTGGGAATGTTTCAGCGGGCAGGCCTGGTTTTTGGCTTGACCTATCTGTGGGCATGGTTCGCGCACTGGCTCTTGGAAGATC
>JBBQAD010000180.1:0-7213 GCA_038315885.1 Fibrobacteria bacterium
ACTGTTCCTTGCCAAGTATACCGTGATCCACTCAATAGGTCATGTGCTTCATAGCCTGTTTCATTTAAGCCCAGTTCTTGGCAGGGCACTTGTACCCATCCAGATTGAGCGTTATAGGGGTCCAAATTAACAATTACCAACAATGCATCTTTACCATCAGGGCTGCGCCTTAGGTAAGCCAACAGTTGATCATTGTCAATATAATAAAAACCGATCTCATCCATGCTCTGTAAACTGGAATGATCATTACGAATGCCATTCATCAATGTTAAAAAGTCTTTTAAATTTCCGGGAGCATCCCAGTTCCAGGAACGGATTTCATACTTTTCATTATTGGTATACTCTTCTTTACCGGGGTGTGCCTCATTCCACAATAGTTCAAAAGCGGGTCCGTAAATTCCGCAGTTGCCCGATAATGTTGCAGCCAACACATAGCGCATAATAAAAGCGGGTCGTCCCCCGTGCTGTAAGCCCGGCATTAAAATATCTGGTGTGTTCGGCCAGAAATTAGGTCGATAAAATTCTTTAACTTCGGTTTGTGTCAACTCATTGATGTATTCAATAAATTCCGTTTTGGTGTTACGCCAGGTAAAATAGGAATATGATTGTGTGAAGCCGATTTTACCCAATCGGTACATTAGCCGCGGTCGGGTGAAAGCTTCTGCCAAAAAAATGATATCGGGATTCTTTTTATGTATCTCTTCAATCAGCCACTCCCAGAATGGGAATGCCTTAGTATGGGGGTTGTCAACCCGAAAAATACGAACGCCTTGAGTAATCCAATGATCCACTATACTTTTGAGTTCTTCCCATAATGATTTCCAATGTTTCGTTTCGAAATTGATGGGTAACACATCTTCATATCTCTTGGGAGGATTTTCAGCATATTGGACTGTACCATCGGGGCGCCAATTAAACCATTCGGGATGCTCTTTCACCCAGGGATGATCGGGAGCACATTGAATGGCAAAGTCGAGAGCGATCTCCATATCCAGATCGCGCGCCTTTTTAACCAATTGCTTGAAATCCTTAAGATTGCCTAACTGCGGATGGATGGCCGTATGTCCGCCCAGTTTGGATCCAATCGCCCAGGGACTGCCCGGATCGAAAGGACCTGCAATCAAGCTGTTATTCTTACCCTTGCGTTTTTCTTCTCCTATGGGATGAATCGGGGGGAAATACAAAACATCAAAACCCATATTTCGAATTGCTGGTAGTTTTTTCTCGACATCTTTAAAAGTGCCATGTTTACCTGCTTCATTCGACCACGAACGCGGAAAGAGTTCGTACCAGGTTGAAAATCCGGCTTTCACTGGTTCTACCCGCGCTCTCAGCTCAGGCAAATGCTTGCTGGCCTCGCTTCTATCGGGATTTCGCGCCATTAACCGTGTCAATTCGTCGCTTAAACCAGCGCCTAGCTTATCTTGCAGTAAAGGACCTTCCCGCATTAATTTGGCAATTTGTGCCAAGCGACGGGCTTCTGCCGGCTTGGCACGGCTGACCGCTTCGTCTATTAGGGTTGCCCCGATTAACAATTCCAGATCGGGAGCTTGTCCAACTTCCATTTTTTTACGAAAGCCATTTTGCCAGGTAATGAAATGATCAATCCATGCTTCGACTGTATACAAATAGAATCCCAATTGAGACACTGTGAAGGCAGCTTCCCAATGATCGTTGCCAAGGGCCTGCATACGCACTTCATTCCATTCCTTATCTTTCGCACCTTTATATAATAAGGCTGCAACCACGACATCATGACCATCCGCGAATGCATCACAAGTCACCTTGACCGTCTCTCCCTCCAAGCGCTTGATGGCAAAACGTCCTCCATCGACACTTGGTTTGATGCTTTCAACCATGACACGCAATGAACCAGCCATAGACCTAAACTGCCTTTCTTCCGAAAACTGGAGAGCTATCTCAATTGGATAGCTTCAAAATTACTAAGGGCTTCAATATAGAAGCCTGACCGAATGGAACAAGAGCAAAGGCAGTCAAATAGGCGTTATTGGCTTAAAGTCAAATAATTATTGCGGATTCTTGCAAGAAGTTTGGAGTTTCATTGCAATACCATTATGTATAAGATGGAAAGTTTTGTAAAGAATAAGTATATCCTGAAACCAATGCGTGTAGAATCCACCAGTCAAAGTATCCACCATTTTATGAGAGAATTTGGGTTACGGGCCAATAAACCAATTCGTGTGTATCTCACCGGCGGTGCAACTTGTGTGTTAAATGGTTGGCGAAACTCTACAATAGATATTGACATCAAGCCAATTCCCGATTTTGGGGAAGTGTATCAGATTATTGCCGATCTCAAAGAAGAACTGTCTCTAAATATTGAATTAGCTTCTCCTGATCATTGGTTAACCTCCCCTACCAGGGTGGGAAGATCGAAGTGAAGCTATTGACACATTCGGATTTGCTACCTTTTTACACTATGATATCTATTCGCAAGTTCTAGAAAAAGTATCCCGAGGATTTGAAAAAGATTTGTCGGATGCAAAAAAAATGATGGAATCAAAAAAGAGTGATATGTTGTTGGAACTGTTTGAAAAGATTGTTCCTGACCTGATTCGTTATCCTTCTATTGTAGCGACAACATTACGTCTAAAAGTAGAGCGATTTATATTGTCTCTAACAAAGTGAAATGAAGTCTGATTATAAAATGGATTTCGATAAATTAAAAGATCTCCCAGGCTTTGAATTAATCCAAAAAGGCCTGCAAAAAATTGAAAATGGGAATTACGATTCAATAGACGCGCAATTGTTATTGATGGCTCGCACAAGACTAAACCAGGAGGGATTCAACATCTCCGAACACAAACAGGAGGTTCCGCCCCATTTGTATTTCTATCGACTTTTGGCCAAAGAGCATAGTGACGCGCATAATATGTACAATGCCTTTTCCCAACGATTGGATAAATTTTGCCGGGCACTCGAACAGCTTCAATCTTAAGTATTAACGATTTTTCTTGTAAATCCCTATTTCTTCAGTAAATAAAACAAAATTCTCAAAGCTCCTACCTTGCCCAAAACCCAGTCTCATGAGTACATTCCAGCCCCTACATCAACACGAGAGGCAACTATGACGAAAGCAGAAATGGTGACCGACAAGGGCACACTAAAAATTGAATTTTATGACGCGGATGCACCCAATACGGTTAAAAATTTCTGCGATTTAGCCAAGAAAGGCTTTTACGACGGTTTGACCTTTCATCGCGTAATCGAAGAGTTTGTGATTCAAGGGGGATGCCCAAAAGGAAATGGCACTGGAGGCCCTGGTTACAAAATCAAGTGCGAAACCGGCGGGGGAAATCAGTATCACGATCGCGGCGTTCTTTCCATGGCACACGCTGGAAAAAATACCGGCGGCTCCCAATTCTTTATCTGCTTAGGTCGCGAAAATACCCAGCATCTCGATAGTGCCCACACCTGTTTCGGTAAAGTCGTTGAAGGCATAGACTCCATCGAGAATATCGAACAAGGTGATCACATTCAGAAAATCACAATTATAGAAGAGGATGCTGGATAAAGCTATCGTAGGAAGACTGGAACGATTGTGTTACAGTCGTTCCAGATTGATTTGTTTGGGTTACATAGAGTCCTGAACTAGATTCAAGGGCGTTTTCTGTTGATTTTGATCTTACTTTTTAATACCCGATCGTCTTCTTCAATCAAAGCCCTTCAGTAATAAATTTCAATCATTACATCTTTCGGCAGTTCTGAACGGAAATTCTCGAGAGAACGTATTGCGTATTCGATTTTTTCTTTGTTTTCAGGTACATAGATAGTGGTTTTCGAATCACCGCAAATGTAATTATCACATATCTTTAATTCTGCGATTTTTTTCCTTTTTTTAAATTTATTCGTTTTAAACCACGAATCGTAGATTAACATAAGGTCATAATTTCTTGTGTTTATATATTCATCATATTGTGTCGGATTATTTAACTTTATGTCTAAGATATCTGTTGATCCCAAACCAACCATATCAATCAATTTAATATCAGCAAAATAGGAAATCGCGCCAATATCATTGGCCATAATCACTTTATTCTGAAAATATTTTTTCAAAAATCGAGCCGATTGGATTTGTTGATCGTGGATGTTCTTACTGGCGTATTTCATTGTCGTTTTAGATTCTATATATCGTATTGATAGCGAATAGATTAAGAATAAACATATTGGAATTAACATTATTGTGGAATATGATTCGAATTTAATTTGGGTTGAATCATAGGCTAGAGCAATTGTTATCACGAGTAAACCTATAAGGTAGGCATCATATCGATACAGCCAACCTGTAGCGGCAAACATCAGATGAGCGAAAAGATTAATCAATACAACAAAATATACCGAATCTATCCTAATTACTTTTTTAAATTTTGAAAACCAATTTTCTTCAATTCGTGACCATTTTGAAATGAATAGAGTCAAAATAATTAAAATAAAATAGAGATAAAATCTTGAGCTAAAACAAACGATTTTTAAGGCTTCAAATAAATCTACGCATATCTCGTAAACGGAAAAAGTAGTTCTGCCCTTTGCTAGCACGCTATTCGGGAAAAAATGCCCTCCTTGATACATTGAAAATATCCCAAAAAGAAATATGGGTGTGAGAGAAAGAGAAACAGTGATTATTGCGGTTTTTATCTTTTTTTGAAGTACTAAATAAATCGAAATTGGGAATACAAAAAAAAGACTTTCATATCGAGTAATGCAAAGTAGAGGTATTGTTAAGTAAAACATCAACCAGTCTTGAATATGTTCACGCTTTAAAGTGACTATATTTATAAGACTTAGCCAACAAATAACTATCAAGAAAATATGGAGAATATGTTCCATTCCCGATAAAATTTGAATATCAATTAATGAACCAAAAATTAGTCCAGTGTTTGCAATAAATAATTTGGCTGGGAATTTCCGAAAATACAAATAAATAGCGAGGATTAAAAGATTCCCAATAAAGATATTTATTGATAGAGGGATTAAATCATTATTTCCAAAAATTCTAATTGCTAAGGCTAGCAATATTGTGAAAAGCGGGGAAGAAGAGGTGCTGCTAAAATGGTGTTTGGTAATTCCCCAAACACCTTCGTTTACCAGATTTTTTGCAATGGAAAGATGAATATAGGCATCGTCAAGTGGGTAGATGTAGGATCCAATTTGATTCTTAACAAAAGAAATTTGACGGAATATTGTGATGTTCAGAATAATCAAAGTCAAAATAAAAATCAAGAGTGACATTACTGGAATGTGCCATTTCCGATTGATTTTCATCTCGTTCTTTCCAATAATTTCATTGCATATTTGCTTTTTTTATACAATGAGCTCAGTTTGGAATTATTTTCAATCTTCCGTCAGATACTCGCAGGCAAGATATTCCTGGTATTGTGTCAAGAGGAAACCCATAGATTTCTTTGTTAAGCTTTGATACTTCAATATGCTGTTTTGCATTACTATCCAAATAAAATATGCTTAAACCTTTATATCTCCAATGGTCGATAGAATCTTTTGGTGAAAGCCATCGAATCACTTGATCCCCCTTTGATAAGGGAAGAAGCGCTCTAAGCATTGGCTCAGAATATCCTGTGACAATAATCGATTGATCCTCTCCTCTAGCAAATTTTCCAATTGATTCCATTGCTTTAGTTTGATCAATTCGAATAGACCGGTATTTGAATGCTGGACCTAATATTTGAAAATTGTTCAAGTGTGTAAATGAAAATAAGAAAGGAGAAAGAATAAATACTATTGATGGTACGACTACAAAAATTCGACTGTTATTGGAAAAGGCAATTACGATTATCAAAATAACGGCAGGTAGAGCGTATGCCGCCTCGTGAGGCATAATGAGATAAAACAGGATCGATTGAACGATCGCTGCTGTACAGAACAAACCGAAGCGGAATTTTCTTTTTGAGTAAATGGAGCCTTTGCAGAAAAATCCGACAAAGCACATCAAGAGTGCCAAAGCTCCGAGTGGTCCCAACAATTCATTTAAATGTGTTACAGGATGCCAAACATTGCTTTCAAATGTTTCTGGACGAAGGAATGTTAACCCATACTCCAGAAAATTTGGAAGGTAAATCAAGGCTGACAAAATAAGAGTTAGTCCAATCAGGCCAATTTTTCTTTTGGAAACCATTGGCCCGGCTACCAGTAGTACCCCTGTTATGGCGAGTGGCAAATAGGTCATTCGACAGCCCACTGCAGCCGCAAAAGATATCGGAGCGAGTAATGTTCTATCCTTCAGGATTAGAAGGATTCCAAGCATAAAAAACTGGATGCCCCAAACGTAATCCATAGATGTTACGCTATGAATAAAAAATCCAGAGACGCAGCCAATAGCGATTGATGAAAGGAATGGTTTGGGACTGTTTAATGATTTCAGTATCTCATAAATCCACACACATGCGAAACTCGCCATACATGCAGAAATACCATTTGCAAGTATGTATCCGGGGTTTTGGAATAAGGAATAAGTCCATTCTACAACAGGAAATCCTGGGAATCTTGAAGCGATGTAATGACCAGAAAGAGCAATCCGTTTGGCGGTCGCAATGTTTAACCAGGCATCTGAATCAAGCCCATAACCTTGGTTTAAAAAAGGAATGCGAATTACAAAATTTAGGACAAATATCCCAATAGGAAAAAGGTGTAATTTAGTAATAAGATTCATAAATTCCAAAGTGGATTTATTTAATCTCCATCCTCAAATGTTAATAATATAGAATTGATTTTTATTGTTCCAGTAACAGAAGCATCGGGATGAAGAATTAAAACAGAATAAACGGACCTTGAAGGATCTAGAAAGAAATTCTCATCTGATTCAAAGGTTCTGGGGTTAGGATCGGAACCATTGGTTTTTACTTCTATATAGTTGGAACTGCTTGTCTGTATGAGCGAGGTATACTCATAAATGAATCCATCTGCATGATCGAGCCTTGAAAGACAGATGTACATATCGTTGGAACTATTGTCTGTTGCTCGAACGCTAATTTTTTTGAGATACGCAGGTTTGGACAATGAAATAGGAATTCTATAAAAGCTTAAATTTTTATAGGTGCCTAGCCTTGAGACTAAGGTAGCCTCATGGCCTTGAACATTCCATGATATTTGCTGTTCTTCACGAGGGATAAAATCTTTTGCAGAAAATCCAGCATAAGAAAGCCCCTTCTTTAGGTAGAGTGCATCATGATTATGACTA
>JBBQAD010000228.1:0-6221 GCA_038315885.1 Fibrobacteria bacterium
CATGTCGTCAAAGCCTATGGTAAAGAGAGAGATTTTAAAGAACGCTTTCAAAAGAGTTCACAAGACCTGCGCGACTCATCGTTAAAAGTGGCAGCCTACAATAGCCTGCTCTGGCCAGCTATCGGTTCAGTGGGTGCCTTAGGTATCTTGCTGGTTTTGTGGGTAGGATCTCGTGAAGTGATCAATGGAGACATGTCGGTAGGTACCCTATCTGCCTGTATGTTATACTTGCTGCGTTTACAATTTCCCTTGATTGGATTGGGTTGGGTTATTTCGCTGATTCAGAGGGCCAACGTATCAGTCGACAGACTGCTTGAATTAGAATCAAAATATATCGTTGAGCATACCGAATTGCCGACAGCCCTAGAAGATTTGAAAAACAAGGCTACTCAGCTTCCGATCAAACTACAGAGTGTTTCGGCGAAGAATCTCAGTTTTAGCTTTGTCGAAGGCCAGGCTGCCTTAAAGAATATTGATTTAAAAATTGAGGCGGGAAAATGGCTGGGAATTGTAGGTCCCATCGGCTCAGGTAAAACCACTTTAGTACAACTCTTATGCGGCATCTATGCTCCGAGTCCCAACATGCTCTTTTTAAATGGGAAGGCCAAAGAAGAATGGAACAATGACGATTGGAAGCGTTTCTTCTCCTATGTACCACAAGACGGTTTTCTGTTCTCAACCACTATTCGCAAGAATATCGAAATGGGACGTTCGAATTTAAGTGACGCCACAGTGGAGGATGTGGGTACATGGTCGGCCTTCGCCAAAGATCTCCCCCAGATTTCTCATGGCTATGAGGCACTTTTAGGTGAACGGGGTATCAACCTAAGCGGAGGTCAGCGCCAAAGGGTGGGTTTGGCTCGCGCTCTCTTGGCAAAAGCGCAATTGCTTTGTTTAGATGATACATTGTCAGCCCTTGATCCTGAAACAGAGTCAGAAGTCTTAGGAAACTTAAGGCAGCGATTTTCAGATGCTACCGTGGTGATAGTCTCTCATCGATATTCTTCGATGCAATATTGTGACGAAGTGATATACCTCGACAAGGGCCTCGTGACCGAGCGAGGCAAGCATGAGCAGCTTATCCATGCCGGTGGAGCCTACTCGAAGGTTTGGGAACGCCAACAATTATCCCAAAGCTTAAAGGAAGTCTGACTGTGGCGACAAAGAAAGAGTATCTACTCGAAGATAAGTCGGCCCGATTTCTCGACCGAAACCTGTGGGTGCGCTTGGCCAGAATGGCTAAAGGACATTGGCCACTGGCGGCTCTGGCTCTTCTATTTATGCTGGTGGGTGAATTCTTTCCGCTCTTGCAGCCAAAGATTTTGCAGCAAGTGATTGATGGCCCTATCAAGAATAAGGATATGGCTGGTTTAACCAAGCCAATATTAATTTTTCTTGGGCTTGCCATAGGTGGCGGTCTGCTTCAATACCTCACTGCTATCTGTACTCAAGCTCTGGGCTTAAAAATTGTGCATGAGCTACGCCGTTCACTTTTCGAACGGGTCTCCCGTTTACATATGGACTTCTTTCATCGCACGCCAGTGGGCCGCTTGATGACCCGGCTGGGCAATGATATCGATAGTATCAATAGTATGTTTACAGAAGGTCTGGTCGAGTTGTTGGGGGCTGTCTTACTCATCTTTTATGCCATCGGTTTCATGTTATTTTTGAATTGGAAGTTAGCCCTTGCCAGTTTAATAGTGATGCCTGGCATGATAGTGGTTACCTCCATCTTTAGAGTCAGGGTCCGGCAGGTAAACGATCTGATACGTAAGCGGGTGGCAGCCTTAAATTCGATTATGCAGGAGAGTTTGGCTGGTTTTAATGTGATTCAAATTTTTGGACGCAATCGTGAGCAGTTTGAAGCCTTTGATCTCGAAAACGCCAAATGCAGAGATGCCTGGTTTAAAAACGTAAGGTATTTCGCATATTATTTTCCTTCTATTCAGGGCTTAACCGATATCTCAGTGTTACTGCTGTTCTTCTTTGGATCCTGGTTGTTTTTTCGCAGTGAAGTCTCGATAGGGACTTTGGTAGCCTTTTCTTGGTACTCGGGAATGTTTTTTCGGCCCTTAAGAGAATTAAGTGATCGGATTACGAGTTTGCAAAGCGCTCTTGCTGCCGGGTCTCGAGTCTTTACCTTGTATGACATGGTGACCGAGATTCCCAGTGGCCAACAAAAATGGGATTCGGGTTCTGTTCACATCCAATTTAATAAAGTCAGTTTCGCCTATTTTGAAGATACGCCTGTACTCAATGAGGTAAGCTTTGAAGTAAAAGAAGGTGAAACAATTGCTTTTGTCGGTGCGACTGGAAGTGGAAAAAGTACCATTGTTTCTCTCTGCGCGCGTTATTATTTGCCTAATTCTGGAGAGATTCTTTATAATGGAATTTCAAGTAAAGACCTGGATGAAGCCTCCCTTAGGATGAACCTAAGTGTTATTCCCCAAGATGTGTATCTCTTCGCAGAGAGCATCGCCTTTAATGTAGCCCTGTCGACTCACTACGATTTGGATAAAGTCAAAGAGGTTTGTCGATTCGTGAAGGCAGACAGTTTTATCGAAACCCTGCCAGAAACCTATGAAAGCAAGCTGGTGGCCAAAGGTGAAAATTTAAGCCCGGGTCAGCGCCAGTTGCTGGCTTTTGCCCGTGCCCTCTACCATGGTCCCAAGGTTTTGTTGTTGGACGAGGCCACAGCCTCCATCGACAGCGAGTCAGAAGCTTTGATTCAAGATGCCCTAAAGCGCATGATGGGAAAGCTCACCATGATTGTGGTGGCCCATCGTTTATCCACAATTCAGTCGGCCACACGCATTCTGGCTGTGCAGCGAGGGCGCATCGTGCAATCGGGAAGTCACGACGAATTGATGGCCCAAGACGGTCTTTATCGCAAATTGTACCTCATGCAAAGCCTAAACGGAGAGCCCGAAAGCCAGGCTTTATCTGTAGCTTGAGAAACGTGCGTTTTTTTGCTAAAATTGGCCAGCATTTTGGTTTGGAGAGGTGTCCGAGCGGTTGAAGGTGCATGCTTGGAAAGCATGTTGGGGCTAACACTCCACGGGGGTTCGAATCCCCCTCTCTCCGCCAGAATCAACAAAGGAGCGTTCTGATGTCAAAAAAACAGCATTTAGCCTTGGAAATCTGTTACGCGAAACAAATCTCGCCCTTTAGAGCGGTGATTATGACGTCTCAGGAGTCACGTTTTATTAATGAGCAAGCCAACTTAGGCTTTATTAAATTAGAGCAGAAGCCGACCACGATTGCAATCCATAAGTTTCGAGATAACCGTTTAGCGATTATTTCTGATGAAGAACAAGCTCAACAAAACAGCGAACTGAACCTCGGCAATTAAAAATCCTTGGTAGAGTCGATGCGGAGGCCCTGCTTAGCCTCCGCTTTTTTATTTTAGCCCATACTTTCTAATAATCGTACGACCTCACGACCTCGTGACCTCATAAGTCCAAAGTCCAGCAGGAAGGCAACCCTGATGAGCATTGAAGGGAAAAAAATCCTACTCGGGATTAGCGGCAGTATTGCTGCCTATAAAGCCTGCGATCTAATTCAACGATTAAAAGAAAATGGCGCCATTGTGCGTGCCATTTTAAGTCCATCGGCAGCAAAGCTGGTCTCCAAAGCGACACTCGAAGCACTGACGGGCAAGCCGGTGGGACTGGATATGTGGGATTCCCAGTCCTTGCAAAAAATGGAGCACATCGAAGCCGCACGCTGGGCCGATCTGTATCTCATAGCCCCCTGTACGGCCCACACTTTAGCAGAGCTCTGCACCGGCTTGACGGGAAATTTGCTCAGCCTGATTTATTCCGCCTCTCAGGGACCCGTTTTTATTGCTCCGGCTATGAACACCGTGATGCTGCATTCGCAAGCGGTGCAGAGCAATTTAAAAGTGTTACAAAATCGAAGTGTTACAGTTCTTCCCAGCGGTGAGGGTGTCTTAGCTTGTGGTGAGCAAGGCGAGGGGAAGCTTCTCGATCCCAATCATATTGTCGCTTATTTGCAATCGGCCATGGCCTTGCGTTCTCAGTATCCCGAGCTGAAGGGAAAACGCATTTTAATTTCGCTCGGTCACAGCCATGAAAAAATTGATGATGTGAGATATATTGCCAACCGATCCAGCGGAAAGACGGGATTTGCCATCGCCAGGGCCTTTCATCTTTGTGGGGCTAGTGTAACAGTTGTATCAGGTTACTGTAATGTTGAGTCCAGCCCAGGCCCGCTGTTGCATCGTGTAGAGAGTTCGCAGGATTTTCACACGGTGCTTATGCGCGAATGGCCAGCATCAGATTGTCTTATTATGGCGGCGGCCATTGCTGATTTCATTCCCAGTAAAACCGTCGAAGGCAAACTGAATCGTTCCCATACTCTGCTCAATTTAGAGTTACAGCCAAGCCCCGATATTTTGGGCGAGCTCGGGAAAAACAAAAAACCTGGCCAAATTGTGGTGGGCTTCTCTTTAGAAACCAGCCGAAGTATTGAAGAGGCCAAAGCAAAACTTTTAGAAAAAAAATGCGATATCGCTTTTATCAATCATCCCGTTGCAACATCTTCCGGCTTTGGAATGAATACTGTAAAGGCCGGAATTTATGATTTGCAGCAGAATCAAGGGCAGCAGAATCATGTTCAGCCTGAATTAACGCTGCAAAGTAAAGAAGCCTGGGCTGATCAACTACTAGCCTTAGTCTTGCAGTCCTTTGAAAAAATGAAACAGAAGCAATGAATTTATTGCAGGCCTACTTACAAGGACAAGCTTTTTTAGGAACCGATGAGGTTTATTTTGAGGAGGCATTGAGCCCTGCACCTAGTCCAATTGTTACTCTAGATTCCCGACAAAATTTGAAGCAAAGTTCTCCGCAAAATTTTACACAAACTGCAACACAATCTGCACAAAAAGTGAAGGATACACAGGTTTCGACGACAGCGCAGAATCAAAAAAGTAAGGATGCGGAGATAGAATCTCGTTTTGTAAGCGCAGAGAGAAACAGTACGACTGAAAATACCAAGGGTTTACTCAGTGAAACACTGGACAGATTGCTCAACCAACGGGGCGGAAAAGGAATCCAGAAAACTGCCATCGAAGCGGTACGAGTTCGCAATGAAATTCCCGAATTTAGCTCGGCTGATCAATTGCATGAGCATATGCAACAAGCTGGTCTTCTAGGAAAGAGTCCATCAGAGTGGCTGGCAGCAGAAGGCAAGGGACCCATCGCCCTCATCAGCTTTGCTCCGGAACTAGGTGAAGGCTCCGACTTGCATAGATATAGTCCAGAGGAAGAGACCCTGCTCGATAAAATGCTTTTAGCAATTCAATTGTCGCGCAACGATCTTTATCAAAGTTGCCTGTGTAAGAATCCAAGGCTGGAGTCTCCCCTTTCGCGAAGAAGTGCTTATAAACTTTCTGCTTATCTGCAGAGAGAGTTACAGATGGCTGGCGTAAAGTTGGTATTAGTATTGGGAGAAAGAACATTGCAGGCTCTTATCAAATCCGGAAAAAAACTAGAGGAGTTTAGAGGAGAAGCAATCAAGCTCGAAGGCTTTGAAGTCATAGCAACCTACAGTCTTCGAGATTTGTTAACTAATCAAGAACTAAAAAGAGACGCCTGGAAAGATTTGCAATTTTTCAAAAGCAAAACCTTGGAGTGGATTGAAAATTGATGAATGTCCCCGCCAGAATTCCGCCTCAAGCCGTTGATGTAGAACGTCACGTTATCGGGGCAATGTTGCTCGATCCAGAAGCCGTGGGACAGGCATTGGAAATCTTGACTGAAGAAGATTTCTACTTGGAGAAACATCTGTTTCTCTTTCGTGCCATTATCCGCCTCTTTGAACAGCGCCACCCCATCGATTTAATTACTGTTACAGATTCTTTACAGAAAATTGAATCCTTGGACAGGGCAGGCGGCGAAACGTACCTGCTTGAGATTGCCTCCGAAGTGGTTACGGCTGCTCACATAGCCCATCACTGTGCCATTGTAAAAGAAAAATCACTGCTGCGCCGCTTGATTTCAACCGCAGGGCATATTTTAGAGATGGCTTACGCTGGCAATGAAGAACCTGTTAACATCATGGACAAGGCAGAATCAGCAATTTTTGCGATTTCAGAGTCCAATTTGCGCCAGGGTTTTATACCGATTAAAAGCATTTTAGGTGATACAGTACGTCTTATTGAAAGTTATTCTAAGCATCAGATTGTAGGCATTCCTACC
>JBBQAD010000456.1:0-3056 GCA_038315885.1 Fibrobacteria bacterium
ATGAAATTAGCACAATTGAATCTGAACTGCCTCAACCTTCTTATTCCATTGTTACGATTCAAGCACTGAAACTTCAACACAGCCATATAAAGGAATGGTTTTTTATAATTGGCTCTGATAGCTGGACCCATTTTAAAGAATGGTATCACTGGGAGGAGATACTGCAAGAGCTTGACTTGATTGTTTATCCTAGGCAAGGACACCCCTTACCCCAATCGACGTTTAATGTGCATATCCTTCAGTCAGAAGAGTTTGCTGTTTCATCGACCGATGTGAGAGAAGGACTGGCTAAAAAAAGGTATCCGCTTCACCATCAATTGTTGCCAGAGAACTGTGAACCCATACCAGTGGGAGTACTTGATTACATTGCAGAAAACCATTTATATGGATTCTAGAAGCCATCTCAAAAGAGTAAAGCCATGACTCGATTTTACTTCATCTTTTTTCTCACTCTATTATTTAGCGTCGCTGTACAGAACACATGGGCTGATCCTGCCGAAATGACCAGAGAAGATTCACTGGCTGCGGGGATTATTGATGGTATTTCTGTTCCGGATAGCGTTCACGCAAACGAAGTCCAAAAAAACTTGAAAAATCTGCCCTCTGCCCCTAGAAATCCCTATGGAAGGCACGAACAGGGTGCCCCTATTCAAAGTGATAGTTTATCAAGACGGGATTCTGTTAACATCAATCGGGAAGCTTCCCAACCTTACCTCTCGCTTTTTTTTATGGCAGCATTCAATGATTTTCCTGAACGACGCCTTCTCGCGAAGGAATTGGATAGCCTGGCTAGAGCGCAAAAAAAGAGCACGCTGCAAGCATTTGAAGAGGTTCACATCGCTTTTCCAGTTGGACTTGAACTCGGATTTCCCATCGGTAATTATTTGGATTTGTTTACCAAAAGCCATTCTTTCTGGTACAGACAAATAGCTGTATTGGGTGATTCAATTTCAAGCCCTGATTTTCAATATGCGGTCTACGGAAATCTTTTGGGTCTAGGTTTACGCTTTTATCTGCCTACCCAGTTGATCAGCTTAAATCAATATGGAGATTTTCATTTGGCTTTTACCTGGTTTTGGGATTTTGGTTTTTCTGGTATATACTCTCCCTGGGGCGAAGTCAAAAGTAATCCGGTACCCCAAGCTATTGGAAATGGCTATGAAGTCAAGCTGGGTTATGAGAGGAGCATGTGGGGAGCCTGGCGAGTGCTGGTGGCAGCAGGCTATTCAAAGCTTAGTCTTAGTTCTGATCAAAACTGGAAAAGCCTTATACCCAGTACTGGAACAAATGAAAAGGCGGAATGGGATTTGAAAGCTCTGCAATTTACATTTCAATTTTCGTATCCCTTTCAATTTTCCAAGCTTGAAAAAGATGTCAGTCCCGTTTCTGTCCCTGCGGCCAGTGTTCCAAAAGCAACAGAGTAGCATCGTCGCGAAAGTCCTTTAGTTCCGTAAATTCTTGAACGGCGTGTACAAGGTATTCCAGCAAGACTTTACCCACCAATTTCTGGCTTAAAGTTTCTAGTAATCTTTCTTCTCCGAATTCTTCAGCCGCAGAGTTACAGGCCTCCAACAATCCATCCGTGAGAAGCACAACTTGATCTCCTGGGAGTAAGGATTCGTTAGAATTTTCATAGACGGCATCCCTCGAGGCTCCCATCACCAAGCCCTTGCCTGCTCCCAAAAATTTTGCCTCGGAGTTACGAATGACAATGGGACGCAAATGCCCGGCATTGGCGTAACTTAGTCCATGGCCTGTTACGGGTAAGGCGAGACAAATAGCTGAGAAAATGGGAAAGTTGGGAAAGCGTTTTAACCAAAGCTGATTAAGTCCATTCAGTATTTCACCTGGCCTAGAACCTAAAAGCGTGCTTCCATTCCGTGTAGATTCGTGGATTAATTCATGTATCAGTCGAACATAGGGATAGGCCTGTTCGCCATGACCTGCTACATCAAGTAAAATAAGCATTGAATCATGAGATTCGGGGGTCAAAATAGTGTAATAGTCACCGCCGGTATCAGAAACCATTTGGTACCAGCTAGTGATATGAAAGCTTGGCAGTGGAGAAAAAACAGAAGTTAAAATATTGCTCTGTTTTTCGCCGGAAAAGTCGCGTTTATAATGAGGGGGATTCTGCTCATCGGTCTTTTTTTCAAATAAATTCAGTATAGCTTGGTGGGATTTTGCCGTTTTGTGGTGTAAATCACGAATTGATAACACCAATTGAGCTCCTTGGGCTCGCGCGTTTAGACAAAAATTCAAACTCCGACCTTCATAAATGATAAAAAAGGGAACTTTCGAGAAAACCGATACAGATTTCTCAGGCTTACGATCCTCGCGCATTAATGCTTCGGGAAGCTGCCAAGTGTTACATTCTGCTTCTGATACAAATAGCGCTATAATAGCCGCAGTGTCGTCTTGAGATTGGGAAATCTGACCTAATTTTTGATGATTTTCGACATCTATGCAGCTAAATCCTTGATGACAAAGCCACATGTTTATCCAATGGCTATGCGGGCTGGAATGCCTCCAGATTAACAGGCGCTTAGAAATCATGTTTAGTTATTATAGCCTATGGCCGCCAAGGGTCCATCAATCTTACCCACGTTTTTGCCATTTAGATCGTTTTTCTCAATTAATTTTCCGATTATTTCTCCTAATTTCTCCCCTACTTTTTTCTTTTTACTTCCACAGCTACTTCAAATCATTTCGAAGCTATCGACTAGAAGCCTGCTCAAGACAGTAAATGGGAGTAACGATTAAATGTTTCCTAGATTTTGAAGTACTGAAGCTGGGTATGCAAGAACTAAAGAAGGGCTAAAGACTCGAAAGTTTCTTAGCATTTCTTTCGCTTGGATTGATTGACACCTCTTGCCCTAGGCGCTAAATTCTGAGCATGAAAACGGCGATTGTGAATACAACTAATTCTATTGAAATTCCAGAAATCACCGAGTTTCCATTGTATGCACGCGGAAAGGTTCGCGACATTTATGATTTGGGAGACCAACTGTTACTGGTTGCTTCAGACCGTATGTCAGCTTTCGATGTCGTGTTAC
>JBBQAD010000137.1:0-8361 GCA_038315885.1 Fibrobacteria bacterium
CAGCTAAATTATTTACAATCTCGAGGCCTAAGTAGAGAAGTTGCCAGTCGTATGTTAACAGCTGCTTTTTTAAGAGAAATAGTCCGTGAGATTCCCAATGCATTTTTGCGTAACCTAGCTCTTGAATTGACTGGCTCCCAGTTCAGCGAAGCAGGAGAAAGTTTTCAGAAAAATCTGAAAAAAATTCAGTAAGGAGAATAACCATGAGTCTCCCCACCCTACCCTTAGACATCAAACGCGACTTCCCCCTTTTATCGAATCCCAAACTGGCTTCTACTTTTCACTATCTCGATAATGCGGCCACCACTCATAAACCGGAGATGGTGACGCGTGCGATGGATGACTTCTATCGCTTCGGATATGGAACAGTCCGGCGCGGTGTTTACAAACTGAGCGAAGGTGCCACCGCAAATTATGAGGGTACAAGAAAAAAGATCGCCAATTTAATAGGAGCGGAGAGTTCCGAAGAAATTGTGTACACAAGCGGTTCGACCCAATCCATTAATTTGGTGGCATATACCTATGGACGGAAGTTTATCGGCAAGGGTGATGAAATAATTCTTTCGCAAATTGAACATCATGCCAACATCGTTCCCTGGCAGATGGTCGCCGAAGAAGTCGGTGCCAAAATATTAGTGATACCCTGTAATGATAGGGGTGAACTGGATATGGAAGCCTACGCCAAATTGCTCAGCCGAAAAACCAAATTGGTGGGCGTCAACCACATCTCCAATGCCTTAGGCACCCTTAATCCAATTCAAAAAATAGCCGCCATGGCGCATACCGTGGGTGCCGTCATTTTAGTCGATGGTGCCCAATCAGTAGCTCACTGCCATGTCAATGTGAAGGAATTGGGTGCTGACTTTTTTGTTTTCTCCGGCCATAAAATTTTTGGACCCACCGGAATCGGAGCGCTTTGGGGCCGCATGGAACTCTTGGATAGAATGCCTCCCTACCAAAGGGGTGGAGACATGATACAGACCGTCACTTTTGAGAAGTCCACTTTTCAATCACCCCCCCACCGTTTTGAAGCGGGAACGCCACCGATTGCTGAAGTGGTCGGCTTATCCTCTGCGCTTGACTACGTCACTGGCATCGGACTAGATCGAATTTCTGAACACGAACAGCTTTTGCTGAACTATGCGACAAAAAAATTATCAGATATAAAGGGACTGACCATCATTGGGCAAGCGAAGGAGAAAGCGTCCATACTTTCTTTTGTGCTTGAGGGAATTCACCCCCATGATATCGGCACCGTACTTGATCAAGAGGGTGTCGCTATTCGCGCAGGTCACCACTGTGCTCAACCAACCATGCAGCGCTTTAATGTTCCAGCTACTGCCAGAATCTCTTTAGGGCCATATAACGATTATTCCGATATCGATGCCGCAGAAAAGGCAATTCGAAAAACGCTTGAGGTATTCGGCTAATGAGTGGGCGCAACGATCTGTACCAGCAAGTCATTCTCGATCACAATAAAAACCCTCGCAATTTTAAGGTAATGCAAGCGGCTACTCATGAATGCGACGGTCATAATCCCCTTTGCGGAGATCAAATTCGGCTCTACGTCAAAAAAACTGCTGACGGAACTATTGAAGACATCAGTTTTAACGGCAATGGCTGTGCAATATCGAAGTCCAGCGCATCACTGATGACGGTTGCAGTAAAGGGCAAAGCAGAAAGTTTGGCTCGTCAGCTTTTTAGTGAATTCCATAAAATGGTGACGGGAGAATTGGATCCCGAAACTGTGACTAATCAATTAGGAAAACTGACTATTTTCTCGGGAGTTCGAGAATATCCGTCTCGCATCAAGTGTGCTTCGTTAAGCTGGCACGCTTTACTTTGTGCTTTAGATAAACAGGATAAAGCTAGTACGGAATAAGACTTAGAGCAATTAGGAACGCTCAGAAACCGATTCGTTTTCTGATTCACCCAATACTTCATGGCATTTAACTTTTCTGTCCCCAGTGACGGGATTTTGTTTGAATCTTCATGGTTCTGTTATGTGTGAGGAATTTCCTCACCCTTAGTTCCGAAAAAAGGCCAAATTCCTTGCGCGATTTTTGATTTTCGTCGGTATCATTCGGTTTGAATAAACTCTTGAGCGTGCTATTTTATTGCACGATTTCCTAGATCTTTGGGTCCAAATTTATTCGTGTATCGAATTGTTGGAACGTCCTGCTTAGGCGGGAAGGGGTAATTATGAGCATGAGAATGAAGTTTGCTGTGGTTGGTGTTGGGCAATGCGGCGGCAACATCGCCAATGTTTTTTCTCGATTGGGCTATTCCAGTGTTGCAATTAATACTTCGATTCTGGATTTGAAAGATCTCAGCCATATACCTGATGCCAGGCGATTGCATATTCCGCTGCAACACTCCGATGGCGCAGGAAAAGATCCCCGCGTCGGTGAAGAATCCATCAATGTCCATACTAATGCCATTCTATCTGCGGTTGAAGAAATCTTGCCCGGGGCAGAAGCCATTTTGCTAACCGCAGGCCTAGGTGGTGGAACGGGCAGCAATATCGCCCTCATTGGTCACCTGCTCGCTAAATACAATTTGCCAATTGTTGTCATGGCCACCATCCCCACCAATAACGAACCCGCCTTAGCAAAAATCAATGCACTGAAAAGCGCTAACCGCTTGGTAAATGAAAACTTTCATTCGTGCATCATTGTCGACAATGAAAAGATTCTTGGACAATTTCCTGATGGATCTTTAAGCTCTTTTTATCCCAATGCCAATGAGTATGTGGTCAGTACTTTTCATCAATTCAACTCAGTCAACACCGAGATGCAATGCCGCTCGCTGATCAGTTTTGATAATGAAGATTTTCGTAAAGTGCTACTCTCACATGGTCTACTCATTTTTGGTGAGACTCAAATTCACCAATCTGAGTTACAGAGTTTGGAGGAAATGGTTCCCCGTCTTGGAGAAGTATGGAAGCATAGTGGCTTAATGGCGGAAGGCTATGACTATCAATCTGCTGCAATTGGAGCCGTGAGTATTTTTGCCCCTGCTTCAGTTTTGCAAAGAACCTCAAGCAAGTTTTTGAAAATGCTGGCAGAAGAGTTCAATCGTTTAACTAATGGGGCCACTGCCTATTTTGGTCTCTATGAAGTTCCCAACGATGTACCGGTTCGTATCACCACGATGTTGGGCCGAATGGCTTTACCCGATAGATTAAAGGAGATGTTACAACAGGCCTCCTCTGAAGGGGAGTCACTCAGTAAGAAGTTAGCCCAGGCCCTGCCGGAATTGGATATTTCTCGGCTTGATAATATTGATTTGTTTTCACAGAGCACATATCGTCAAAGCTACGGATCTCCCCAAAGCAAGATCAGTCCCCGGCGCCCTGCCGAAGTATATGTTAAGCCTGGCATAAGGGCTCAAACCGGAAATTCAAATCCCAATGTGAATTCTGAACCTTCCGATCCGAAACCGGTCGAAGAATTTAGAGCTTATTCGGTGGAAGATTACGTTCGCTTGAAAAAAAAGGACTAAAGGCTGAAAGGGGCTCGCCCCTTAATCACTAAAAGAGAAATGTTAACTAACAGGCTCTAGAACCGGTGCCTGTGTCTAAAAATACCTTTGCCAATATTTAAGATTAGGAATGGCAACCTAAGTTGTTTAATTTTAAGAGCTTATGAAATCTATTGTGATTTAGCTTTTTTATTTTAACAACATTATTCGATATTGGTCTTAGGCCTCACTGCAAAAAATTTAAAGTTCACCGTTTTTTACCCACTTCCAATTTTTTTTGAAATCCCTGAAATTTGGTCTTTAGTGGCCTTTCTTCACCCATTGTGCTATACTCTTTTTGGGTTTTAGAGAAAAAGGACGGATCCATGTTGATTCTCTGTTTGGTCTGTGTATTTAGCACCATTGGTGGAATTTTGCTTGGCCAATCCCTTAAAGGGCTCTTGATCATCAAAGAGGGTCTAGAAAAAGGCCAGAAAAAAATGTTTATGATCGGGATTGCATCGATCCTCATCGCACTAGCCTTAAGTGTTCTTAGCAAGTGGTGCTGCTACAGATAATCGAAACCATAGTGTGGGAAACAACATGAAACTTTCATAGTATAATCCTTTATTTTTCAATACTTTACATAAAAGATTTTATGAATCACTTTAAGAAAAAACAGGGAGACTAGCCATGGCTGAAGAGACTACAATTGGTGAAGGTGATTTAGCGATTGATACATCCAAAATGTCCAGGGGTAAGGCCGAGGCCATGTTGGTCGCAGAGTCTGCTCGCGAAAGCAAATGGGAAAATCCAAGTTTTGCAGGCGGCCTGTTTATGGGCAAATTTCAGCCAGAATTACTTTCCCCTTTCCCCGAACAAAACGAGGCAGACAAAAAAATTGGAGACGCTCTGGTTGTTGAAACTTTGGCCGTTTTGAAGCAACATCTCGACCCCGAAGAGGTGGACCAAACCCGAGAGATTCCTAAAATTATTTTTCAAGAATTTACTCGCCTCAAACTCTGGGCCATGAAGATCCCACAGGAATATGGAGGCTTAGGTTTAAGCCAAACCAATTACAATCGCGTTATTGCCGGTGTTGCCTCCTATTGCGGCTCGACCGCCGTGTTACTCTCTGCCCATCAGAGTATTGGTGTACCACAACCTTTAAAGCTTTTTGGTACTCCAGAGCAGAAGAAAAAATATTTCAAGCGCTTTGCCGAAGGGGCCATTTCCGCCTTTGCACTGACCGAACCCAATGTCGGTTCGGACCCGGCGCGCATGAGTACTGAAGGAGTACCTAGTGCCGATGGAAAACATTACACTTTAAGTGGTACAAAACTTTGGTGTACCAATGGCCCCATTGCCGACATCATGGTTGTCATGGCCAAAACTCCACCCAAAATTGTGCGCGGTAAAGAAGTCACACAAATCACAGCCTTCATTGTCGAAAAAGAAATGCCAGGAGTTGAGGTCTTGCACCGCTGCGACTTCATGGGCATCCGTGGGATATACAATGGCCTTTTAAAATTTACTAATGTCAAAGTACCGACTGAAAACATTATTCTCGGTCCCGGTAAGGGTTTGAAACTTGCCCTCGCTACCTTGAACACTGGTCGATTAACTCTCCCTGCGGGATGCGTAGGCATGGGCCGTCAGTGTTTAAATATCGTCCGTAATTGGGCTAATGAAAGAGAACAATGGGGCTTATCCATCGGTAACCACGAAGCAGTCGCCACACAAATCGCCAACATTTCGTCTACCCTCTTTGCAATGGAAGCAGTGACTTGGTTGACGTCGGCGATGGCGGATAAGGGTGGCTATGATATTCGCATTGAAGCGGCTATGGCAAAAATGTTTTGCACTGAAGCCGCCTGGAAAATTGTGGATCAAACCGTTCAGATTCGCGGCGGTCGGGGATATGAAACCGCATCTTCCCTGAAAGCACGGGGTGAAAAGGGAGTGCCGGCGGAACGAATGCTGCGCGAATGCCGCATCAACCGTATCATCGAAGGAACGACTGAAATCATGCATCTCTTTTTGGCCCGCGAAGCCATGGATCCTCATATGCAAGTTGCAGCGGATCTCCTCAAGAAACATGTACCACTCGGTCAAAAATTGCGTGCTGGAATTAAGATGGCTAACTTTTACAGCCGTTGGTATCCCCAGCAATGGTTGAATACCAGCTTCTTCAGCTCCTACTCCGAGTTTGGTCCCAAATTGGGACGCCACATGGCCTATGTCGAAAGAACCAGCCATCAGTTGGCTCGCTCCATTTTCCATGCCATGGGAATGTATATGAACACCTTGGAACGTAAGCAAGTGCTATTGGGCAGACTCGTTGATATCGGTACAGAATTGTTTGTAATGGCCTCAACCTGTGCACGAGCCAATCTACTGGTCAAGCGCGACCCGGCCAATATCCACCCTGAACATCTGGCTAATTTTTTCTGCAAAGAATCGCGCCGTCGTATTGAAGCACTCTTTGCAGCGCTATCGGACAATGATGATGGACAGGCCTACAAGCTCGCGAAATCTACCTTAGCGGGAGAGCATCGCTGGATGGAACAGGATATCATTCCCTGTTACGATACCTAGGCTCCCAAATTAATCAAACAGCCGACTGCTTGGATACTACGGAGTTTAGGCGGCGGCTTTATCCTAGTTTAAGTTTGTAACATGGCCCGCAGAGCCTCCTTAAATTAAAACACCCTAATCTTTCGTACTCTTTTAAGTCCGTCTGAGATTAGAAATTGGGCTAAATTAAAAAGATGCTTTTTGGATGCCTCTTCACTGGTGCTGCAAAATGATAGTCGAAATGGGTTTCCATCCATGAGCAACATTAGTGCAAGAAAAAATGGGCGCAATTGTAGTCAGGACAAAGCTAAGGTGAGTAAAAGCATCGCAGGGCAGAAGAGTTGGATTACTTCCAAATACATTTCTCCTTTTTGTCTTACAGTTGGTGTTACTCTATTTTTTCTTTTGGGTTTTACGAAAATAAATGCGCAAAGTATCGCGGCTGGCAATGGAGTTTACCAGTTTTTAAAACTGCAACATTCGAAGGGTCACCTTCCAGAATATTGGTCCAGTCAATATCCACTTTCCCGAAAAGTGATTAATGCTGCTCTTGATCATTTGAACAAACTGGATAGCAATTCAAATAGCTTACAGACTTGGGAAAAACAGGAGCTTGAACGTTACAGTCTTATGTTCCTTCCCATTGGAGACTCCAAGACGCGCTTGCTACTGCGGGATAGTATTCGATATTTAAAAGGTGCGCTAGACTTTCATGCAAATCTGTATCACGCCGATTCGCTGCCCAAATCTCAGACATATGCCTTTGGCTCCCTTAGCGTGAAGGCCGAAGGACAGCTTAACCAAAGTTTGGGATTTGTTTCGCAGGCTAGTATCGGATCTGAACAGTCTTATCACCCTCGCTTCAAAGAACATTATCAACCCAGCTTGGGGCTTCCCTACAATGTGCAAGCAGGTAAGACCCGCTTGGATAGTGTTATCCTTCCGCAGAATAAATCCACCCTTGACGGCTTTAGGACATTGATCACCTGGGAGTCGGGAGGAGCCCTGCTAGAAGGAGGCTATGATTGGAATCAATGGGGGCCGGGTATCTGGCAGCATCCCACCTTCTCCCCCAATGGCTATTTCTGGGTGCAAGATTCTTTGTCAGTGGATACCGCCTCGCAATATGAGTACAGTCCTGATGCACCGGGCTATCGCCGGGGTTATACAAAACCCTATGAATCACCACCTCTGGCCATGTTGCGATTCTCATATAATTGGAAAATGCTGCGTTACACTAAAACCACAGCCCAAAGAACCAGTTTGCTTGATACTACTAAAGCCTTTGTATCTGCCCATCAATTAGAATTGCATTTGGGCAAAAGTTGGGTCCTTGGCTTTCATGAATTGGTGTTATACAGCAACCGCTCATTAGAACCGCTGTACTCTATTCCCTTGGTTCCCCTAAAATTTGCTGAACATCAACTAGGTGATCGTGACAATATGCTGATAGGACTCAGCCTTGAATACACCTGGTTTAAAAGGGGACGATTTTTTTCTGAACTGTTACTCGATGACTTGCTAGGTCCTGGAGACCTTTTGCGTGATTGGTGGGGCAACAAATTTGCTCTGACTTTTGGAGCAGAAATCTTTACAACAGCCAATGGCATCAGCAGAATTGAATTTTCGCGCGTAGAACCCTGGTTGTTCGGCCATCATCGTCACGATAACCAAGCACAAAATTTTGGAGCTCTCTTAGGCAGCAGCCTGCCGCCCAATTCTCAATTACTTCGTGTACAACACCAAGAATTCTTTGCGAATTCTCTTTCCGGAATCCTGGACTACCAGATTATGCAGAGAGATGCACTGGGACGAGGAAGTTCAATCTTTGATATTCACAATTCGTCGGTCGACGGCACCCAGAAATCATTTTTAGAAAATCCGGAGACTCGACAAACTATGTTACTCTCTTTACAATGGAAGTATGGCTTACTTTTAGCCTTAGAATCTTCTATTGGAGCACAATTTATCGATAACTGGAAAGGACAAGGAAAGTCTCTGGCAAGCCCAATCTATGCCGCCACTGGAACATTGCATTATTAAAATTTTTCGTCTACTGCTTAAACCAAGCTAAACACACATCGAATAACAGTTTGCTTGCCATCAGCATGCCCAGCATTAAGACCACTAACTGTACCCATCGTTCTCCTTTGCGAATCTGAAAGGAACTGCCTAAACCGCCGCCCACCCAATTTCCAATTGCCAAAGCCGCAGCATAGGGCCAATAAATCTTACCGGCAGCAATAAAGAAAACTAGAGAAATAGCGGTAAAAACCAGGCCAACCGCACCCTTGACCGCATTGGCTTGGAAAAGATTGTAAT
>JBBQAD010000107.1:0-8961 GCA_038315885.1 Fibrobacteria bacterium
AAAAGTGGTAGCCGGGCCCTCACTTCAGCCTTCTTTGTCGATTGATATTAATAGCTAAGGCCGTTTTTTCGCACATGGGCTAAAGGCTTGTCTTCGGGTTTTAGTACATACTCTGCAAGCACAGTAGCAAAAAGAAGTACATGATCTCCTGGGTGATAATGGCTTTGCATTTCACATTCCAACGCGGCCATGCAATCTGTTAATATCCAGTTTCCCCTGCTGCTGCGGGTATGGGCCAATTTTTCAAAGGGATTTTCATTTGCATCATAGCCTTTCCAGAATGGTTTCATCACACCATTATTTTGTTGGCCGACAATGTTGATACAAAATTGTTTGTTTTTGATGATGTAATCATAGCAGGGTCTACCCGGCTTGATGGCAATTTGCAACATAAGCGGTTCGAACGAGATCTGTTGAATCCAGGAACCTAGATATCCATCAACTTTATCATCTTCGAAGGCTGTAACAATAAAGAGTCCACTGGTTACCTTACCCAGTGCTAAGCCAGGGATTTCGGGACATAATTGACTATTTTCGCTTTTGGATTCTTCAGCGGCTGCTTTTGCACTCATAAAATTCTCCGTTGCATTAAACTACCCTACTTCTCCTAAACAACTTTTCTGAAATGTAGGTTGAGAGGGAGAGGAGCTGCAGTTAAAGGCTTATTTTTTTAACGATTTCTAGTATATTTCAGCCTCCGTTGGAGGGATAATGGGTAGCCAGAGCAGCGAAAAAATAAAGAAGGGAAAGGGATTGGACTCAAAATCGGACGATATTGCGCCTGAAAAATGGGTAGAAATGCTCGAGCGAATGTTGCTGATTCGACGCTTCGAAGAGGCAACCGTTAAAGGTTACCAACAAAAAAAAATTGGTGGTTTTCTGCATACCTATATCGGTATGGAAGCGGTCGGAGTGGGTTCAATTGCGCATAAAAGACCCGAAGATTCAGTGATTACCACCTACCGTTGTCATGGCTTAGCTTTGGCCGTGGGATTAAGTCCCGATGCGGGAATGGCGGAACTCTACGGAAAAATAACGGGTTGTGCCCGCGGAAAAGGTGGCTCCATGCACTTCTTTTCCAAAGAACTCAATTTTTTAGGAGGCCATGGAATTGTAGGAGGTCAATTTGGACCCGGAATCGGTGCCGCGTTTGCCTTCAAGTACAAAAATACTGGAGGCGTCAGTTTTATTCATTTTGGAGATGGTGCCACCCCGCAGGGCAGTTTTCACGAGTGTTTAAATCTTGCCTCTTTATGGAGCTTGCCGGCAATATTTATTTGTGAAGACAATCAATACGGAATGGGGACAGCCAACCATAGAGCCCTAGCTAATACCGATATGTCACAGATGGCAATCAGTTACAATGTAAAAGGCTATCGAATCGACGGTATGGACTTGTTCACAGTGCACCACGAAATGGCTAAAGTGGTCGAAGAAGTACGCAGCACCCAAAGACCGGCACTGGTTCATATGGTAACCTACCGTTACAAAGGGCATTCTGTTTCTGATAAGGAAGCGTACCGCACCAAGGATGAGGTACAACGCTGGATGGCGAAGGACCCGATTCAAACGGTCTCGGCCTATTTGATTGAAAAGGGAATTCGATCAGAAGCAGAAATTAAAGAAATAGACAAGCAGATACGCACTCGCATTCAAGCATCTGTCGAGTTTGCAGAAAATAGTCCACTACCCCCAGAAGAAGAATTGACAATGCACACCTTTCACGATACGCTGGAGGCCTGAACGATGGCCGTGATGGAAGTACGAACCGCCCTAAACGAAGCATTGCGTGAAGAGATGCAGCGCGATCCCAATGTATTTGTGATTGGCGAAGAAGTTGCAGAATATGATGGAGCCTATAAAGTAACCAAAGGCCTTCTGGCTGATTTTGGACCCCAGCGAGTTTATGATACACCGATTTCTGAATCGGGTTTTACCGGTCTCTCAGTGGGTGCTGCCATGTTAGGGCTTAGACCTGTGGTTGAATACATGAGCTTCAATTTTTCAATGGTGGCTTTTGATCAAATAATCAGCAATGCCTTAAAGATGAGTTACATGACCGGTGGAATGTTTAATATTCCCATCGTATTTCGGGGTCCAAATGGAGCCGCAGCACAGGTCAGTTCCCAACATTCCCATTGTATGGAATCTATTTTTGCTCATTTTCCGGGTTGCCACGTGATTGCCCCATCGATGCCCAAGGACTACAAAGGCTTGTTGAAATCGGCCATTCGATCCAATGATCCGGTAATATTTCTAGAAAATGAAATGTTATACGGATTCAAGGATGAAGTTCCCGAGGGGGAATTCTTGATTCCTATCGGCAAGGGTGAAATCAAGCGCGCTGGCGAGCATGTTACCATTATTGCCCATGCCAGAATGTTACACTATGCCCTTGCTGCAGCCTCAGAACTAGCAAAAGAGGGTATTGAGGCCGAGGTTTTAGATCCACGGACGATTAAGCCTCTCGATATGCCTCTGATTGCAGAATCCATCAAAAAAACCAATCGTGCTATAGTCGTTGAGGAAGGTCATTATTTCTGCGGTGTTGGAGCCCAGATGGCCTATGAAATTCAGAGCCAATTGTTCGACTGGCTTGATGCTCCCGTGCTTCGGGTAGCACAAAGTGAAAATCCGATGCCTTACGCCAAGAATCTGGAAGCCGATACATTGCCGTCTATAGAGAAGATTATTCGGGCTGCAAAAGAAGTGCTCTACTTGGAACGCTAAACCAAGGTTATTCATTGAGTATCACTTTTTCTGCTTAATATTTTGAATCACTAAACTGTTTGCGAGGACGCGAAATATGGCTACTCCCCTTTTGATGCCCAGCCTCAGCCCCACTATGGAAGAGGGTACCATTGCGAAATGGATGGTAAAAGAGGGCGATGCGATTAAAACCGGAACCCTGTTGTGCAGTATCGAAACCGATAAAACGACAGTTGATTATGAATCTTTAGAAGAAGGATTTTTACGCAAGATTGTTCTGGGTGATGGAAAAACCGCCAAGGTTAATCAACTTATTGCCTTGATAACAGATGATGCTAACGAAGATTTTAATGAAGCATTAAAATCAGAGCAGGAAAAATCAGCTGCTCTAGATGCGAAGGCAGCGACACCCAGTCCGGCTAAGGCAGAAGGTAGCGACACGAGTCAAGCGGATAAAGCTAAGGAAAATGCTAAAGAAAAAGGAGCTGCCCGATCAGCGCCCCCCGCTCGACAGCTTTCAAACAGTAGGCCAAGCCCCAAACCAAACCAATCTCAAGCAATTCAATCAACAAATGAACATAGTGGACGAATTTTTGCTTCTCCCTTGGCAAAAAAAATGGCAAATGACCAGGGAATTCATTTAGACCAGATTCAAGGTAGTGGTCCTAGCGGACGTATCACATCAAGTGATGTACAGAGCTATACTCCGAGTGTACCAAATGCTGCAAGCCCTGCAGCCAAAAAAGCAGAATCGAAACCTGTGTATGGTTCACTGGCACCTGTTTATGAAACGCAGGACATTCAGGTGAGCCAAATGCGTAGAGTCATCGGTAAACGCCTATTGGATTCGTGGCAAGGTGCCCCCTGTTTCTTTGTCACCATGAAAATGCAAGTAGATGCATTGCAAGAACTTCGCAAATCCCTCAATCAACACGCCGGATACAAAATTTCCCTCAACGACCTGGTTATAAAATGCACCGCCCTGGCATTGCGCCAGATACCACAGGTCAATTCAACCTATCACGGAGACAGCATCCGCCAGCACAGTAACATTGACATTTGTGTAGCGGTTGCCATTGATTCGGGTTTGATAACTCCCATTGTAACAGACGTGGATTTAAAGGGATTGGGACAGATTTCGGTCGAAGTGAAAGACTTGGCCGCCAAGGCCAAAGCGGGCACCTTGGCACCTGAACAATATCAAGGTGGCACCTTCACCATTTCCAATTTGGGGATGTTCGGTGTGTCTGAATTCACGGCGATTATCAATCCTCCGCAATCAGCCATTCTGGCAGTCGCTGGTATTGAAAGCGAGTTATACAAGCAGGATGATCAAATCAAGGAAAAGCAGGTCATGAACTGTACTATTACCTGTGATCATCGTGTCATCGACGGTGCCTTGGCCGCCCGCTTTATGAGCGCCTTGAAAAATATTATTGAAAACCCCAGCGCACTTTTGCTGTAACAGGAGTCTAGTTTGAATCCCTCTTTTGATGTAGTTGTAATTGGCTCCGGCCCTGGTGGTTATGTCGCAGCGATTCGCGCCATGCAGCGCGGACTAAAGGCTGCCATCGTTGAACGAAGCGAACTAGGCGGAGTCTGTTTGAATTGGGGTTGTATTCCGACCAAGGCTCTGCTCAAAAGTGCCGAAATGTATACAGACTTACAAGAGGCTGAAAAATACGGACTGAAGGCAGAGGGGGTATCTGTCGATTTTGCGAAGGTAATTCAACGTTCACGCGAAGTCGCTAAACAAAATTCTGCCGGCGTACAGTTTTTAATGAAAAAGAATAAGGTTCAAGTCTTTTCAGGAACCGGTAAAATATTAGCTAAGGGTTTAGTTGAAGTCAGTGATACAGAAGGCAAGAAACAAACTCTAAGTGCCAAAAATATCATTATTGCAACAGGAGCCTCCGCCCGACAATTTCCCCAATACCCTATCGATGGCAAAAATATTATCACTTATCGCCATGCCCTTGCTTTAGAAAACCAAGCTAAATCCATGCTGATCATCGGCGCAGGCGCCATTGGAGTAGAGTTTGCCTACTTCTTTAATTCATTAGGCACAAAGGTTCACTTAGTGGAAATGCTGCCCCAAGTTTTGCCAGTGGAAGATTCTGAAATATCGGATCTGCTGCGCAAATCTCTTCAAAAGCAGGGGATTGATATTTCACTAGAGGCTACCGTTTCGAATGTAACAGTGGTGAATGATTCCAAAATTTCAGCTACTGTAATACTAAAAAGCGGAGAGGCAAAAAACCTGGAAGTTGACCGCATTTTGGTCGCTGTCGGGATGGTACCCAATACTCAGAATCTTGGCCTTGAAGCTGCCGGAGTTAAACTTGACGCGCGTGGCTTTGTGCAGGTAAACGAATTTCTCGAAAGCAGTGTGAAAGGCATCTATGCAATTGGCGATTGCGCCGGTCACCAATTGCTGGCCCATAAGGCCTCTTCTGAAGGAGAAGTGGCTGTGAGCCATATGGTAGATAAAGCCAAACACGGACTGAACTATAACCAGGTACCAGGTTGTACTTACTGTCAGCCGCAGGTGGCGTCTGTTGGTCTAACTGAAAGAGCCTGTAAAGAGAAAAAAATTGCTTATAAAGTAGGGCGCTTTCCTTTCAGTGCTTCCGGTAAGGCCCGTGCCATCGGTCATACCGAAGGATTAGTGAAACTGATTTTCGGAGAAAAATATGGTGAACTGCTCGGTGCCCATATTTTAGGCAGTGAAGCAACTGAACTCTTAGCCGAGCTAGGATTGGCTTTAAAGCTAGAGTCAACCTGGGAAGAAATTGCTGAATGCATTCATGCGCATCCCACGCTAAGCGAAGCGGTGATGGAAGCTGCTTGGGATTCTCAAGCTCTTTCGCCTCATTTATGAATTCAACAGGGTTGTATGGATTCCTCTATTGAAGAATCTAATCTAAAGGTTTATCCGCCTGCCCTAAGCCATGTTAACGATCCGACTGGGGATGCCGTTTTGGTATCACTTCTTCCCTATCGGATTTGGCGACCAGAAAAAATTATAGTTGTGCTAGGGCACAGCCAACGAGCAGAACAAGAATTACAGATTGATGCCTTGATCGAAGATTCTATCCCGGTTTATAAACGTTTTGGAGGCGGAGGGGCTGTAGTCTTGGGTCCACATAGCTTATGTATTGCTCTGCGACTGTCGCGACAAAGTGAATTTGAGATTCAATACTACTTTGACACATGTTTGGGACTCATTCAAAAAACTCTTCTACATGAATATGGAGTCGAAGCTGAGCGTAAAGGGATATCGGATTTGGCGGTTGCGGGAAAAAAAATCCTCGGTTGCTCCTTGTATATGCCACGCGGCAATGTGTTGTTTTTGGCTTCATTGATGATCTATCCTTGCTTAGATTTACTTAATCGCTACTTAAAATTTCCAAGTCGAGTACCGGATTATCGACTTGGACGAAGTCATGCTGATTTTACTATCAGCCTCAGCGAAATTTGGACTAAAGATCAATCTTTTGAAAATACAATGGCTAAGAGTATAACAGATACGGAAAGCGTTCCATATTCAGATTTTCGATTATTTGAATCTATCGATATACCCAAGTGGCAAATTCGATTGCTGGAAAACAAGGATATTTTGGATTGGTCAGGTAAAGGATAGAACCACTTGCATTTTAACAGTCCTCAAATCCTTTCAATAAACAGCAAGTGGTTCGGAAAACTTTTGACGAGAACTTAAGACTCCCCTCTGGAATTATCGATGCGATGCCAGGGGTGACTCAAATGAACGTAATTGTAACCATTGCCTTCAACCGCATCGATTTCGGCCTTGGTTACTTTAGAGGTCTGAATATCTAAGATTAGAGAGAACGCGATGATTGATTCCATCTCCATAAAAACCGAGCCTTCAGTTGGGTCACTGGGGCGTAACACTTCAGGTAGTACGCTGTCACTGTAATAGTCCCTAGCAGTATATTCCACATTGGCTTCTATCAAGGTGGCGGCGTGGGCAAAAAGAAGTACTCGTTGGGCATCTAATTTACGGACATCATCCAAATGCAGGTCGTGCAGCTCTTTCACACCTGTTACAGTTACTTTGGCACTGGTTTCAGCCATTCCGGCTACCTGTCTGGCCCAGCCTTGGGCTTCAGCCACCGCCAGTATATTGTCTTTAACCCAATTTTGTAAATCTAAGGTTTGACCCCCGGCCAGAAACTGTTCTACATCTTCAACTGGGGCAAAATTAGGAATGAGAAAACGATGATTGGCTTCGTCAACCGAATTGAGTACAACTACAGAATCGGGATCAATCTTATACTCCAATAAATCGGACTGGAGGTCGATGTGATTGGGCTTATCGTGACCAAATCCGGCGCGGCTCGATGAGACTAAAACAGTTGTGTTTTCTGTTCCACTTTGTTCGGCTAAAAGTGCAAACCAAACCATACAGTCACGGTAGCCAGTCGAAGGGTCTTTAAAGGGTAATTTCTGATGGATTGCCTTTGTGCTAATAATCTTTGGGTCTACTGTAGGAAAAGCAATTAAGTTGACGCCTTGACTGCGTAACCAGGTTCCCTGTCGATTATGAAATTCCTGAAACTCTTCCTCTTCAGGAAGTAACTCAGCTCCAGGGTTACTTCTTCTGCCACCTATCCGTTTATACTCTTGATGAATCCAATCTTGCCAAGTATTTAAATCCCGGATTTTATGGCGATATTTTGCAGCAAATTCGTCTAGGGTGGTTTCTGGAACCAAAATGTGATGACCCTGTTCCCGTGTCCCTGTAAAAAAGATTTCTAAGGCCATTCCCCGGAGGGTGAAATCTTCTCCCAATGCATTGAGGTCTAGAATGAAATCCAATTCTTCGGGTCGTTGCGGCATAATATCTTCCATATTTACTCGAATCCTAGTAACCGATTCCTACCTCGCCAAGTCCTTTAAAAAAACTGAGGAGCGGGCCGATGGACAGTATGACAGCTAGACCTTTTCATTATGACATAAACCAAAGGCTACTGTTATTGCTTAAATGATTTAGCTTATTCCTATGAATCAGGGAAAAATTACCTTCTTTCTACCCCAAACTGCTGAATATGCATTACGGGCTATGAGTTTTTTAGCAATAGCCACGCCTAATGAATGCATTTCGGGAAAAGAAATTTCGCTAAAGACCGATATTCCTACTCATTACCTTTCCAAGATTATGCGGAAATTGGTAGCGAGCCACTTGGTGGATGCGCAAAAAGGACACGGTGGCGGTTTTAAACTTTCCAAACCGCATAGCCAAATTAGGCTTCTGGATATTTTTAACGGAATCGGTTTTCGAACCAGCCCCAAACATTGTGTCTTCGGTTGGGGTAAGTGCTTAAGCGAAAATCCCTGTCCCCTCCACTCCAGTTGGGAAAAATTAAACAGGGAATTTCAACTTTGGGCGAGTGAAACAAACCTTGAATTGATTCGAAATGAGTCTCGGTCACTTTCAGATCGTCGCTTTTCTCTTTAGAATACGGTGAGCCAGTTGGCAAAAAAAGGATGTATACCAAGCAGTAAAAGTCCGACTGAGAATAAAATTAAAGCCCAGCGAGCCGAAAATGGAAAATGCAGCGGACCTAGATCTTCAATATCATCAGGGATTTCAGTGATATAGGCTTCTTTAATAACAATCAGGTAGTAATACAGTGATACAACCGCGTTTACTGCGGCAAAGAAGACCAGAGCGATGTATCCACTCTTGGCTGCACTGGCGAGCAAGGCGAATTTTCCGATAAAGCCTGCTAAAGGTGGAATGCCTGCCAGTGAAAACATAGCTAACATTAAAACGAAGGCCAGTGCGGGACTTTGACGGCTGAGACCGCGCAAGGATTGTAACTCAAAAGGACGTTTCCAAGCTACTAAGCCAAAGACCATAAAGGCGGTAAAATTGCCGAAGGCGTAGATGAAAAGATATTGAATACAAGAAAATAACGCATCACTTTTAGGCCCCAGCAGACCGAGTAACAAAAATCCCACTTGCGCTATCGATGAATAGGCCATAAAGCGACCCAAAGAAGTTTGGCGAAGAGCTCCCAAATTGCCAACGAGCATGGAGAGACAAGCCATACCAATTAATAAGGGAACTAGTGTTACATGGATTCCTGAAAATGGGCCGAGAAGCAAAAGTAAGAGAACACCAAAAGCGGCAGCCTTTGAAGCCACTGATATAAAGGCTACAACAGGAAGGGGTGCACCCTGGTAAATGTCGGGTCAGGGCGGCAAGTCCTCCGAGAATCTGCA
>JBBQAD010000142.1:0-8306 GCA_038315885.1 Fibrobacteria bacterium
GCGATAAACGATAAATGTTATCTGTTATATAGGTCCTGGCGGGGTTGAAGATGATGCGAATTCCAGCCTCAAGATAAGTGAATCGATATAGCGATGTTTCTGTGCATCATTGACAAAAAAATTGTTAAAAAGTCTCTTTAACTCTGATAACATGACATTTGTAAAAAAAATTGAACTCACAAATATCGCATGATTTGGAATTAATCTAATACTTGAAGCGCTTATTTGCATTATACTACCCTAGTTTAATGGCCTATTCAAATAAAGACAGCTAAATATTCTTTTCTGCACTAAAGTTCTCCTCAACAATCTCCTGAAGTTGTTTTTCGGCTTTTATCCATCAAAATGGAGGATTGTAATGATTCAATCTTCAATATCTCGTTTCCCAGGTCGTAAATCAAAGTTTATCCAGTTGCTGTATTATCTTCCATTGATATACACATTTGGATTATGTGAACAAATGAAAGTTCTTGAAACTGAACACACTTTTACTGGATGGTATCTTCAAAAAAATCTAGACCAGCAACCAAAAAATTGGGATAGCCCGATTGATTATCATCGAGGTTACACTTATGTCCGCTACGAACTGATGGGATATTCTAAGTCCTTTTCTGACGGGAAATCATTTCTAGCTCCTCACACCTGCTATTTTACTGGAGGAATGAAAGACTTGATCCATGCCTGCACGAATTGCCCAAACTGGAAAATCACCGAACCAGGAATTTATTATGGTCGTGTTCAAAATGATAAACTCTGGGCATCGGATAAGTTGAGTTGGAGCTCGGGACTTGGCAAATTTATGATTATTGACAACTGTGACTGTGTTGGGGGAAAGAACTGTAACCAAGGGGGTCGCTTAGGAGCTAAGTTGCGTATCACTGTTTATATTGTTTCCTCTGGCGATACATTTAAAGCTCCATCCGACTGGAACGGATTTCCCGCTGAAATCGAAAAATCTTTGGCTACATCCAGTTTCGGGACAAGTAAAACCCTTTTCTTTGTGAATCCTAATACTAGCTCGATCTCCGAAGCATTCACGGGGCACAAAAAATCGGATAAAAATGATAATAGTCTTGAGTTGGACGTAACAGCAGCGAATCACCCTCCCCAAATGCTTTACGATCTTCAGGGGAAAGCTGTTGGAGTCTTTAGCCCTTCCGTGGCAGAAATCATACGTTTGAATGCACCTGGCATTTATGTAATTCGGTCTAGAAATTCTAGCAGGACTACTGTTATACCTTTACTCAGAGCGGATTAGATCCGAACGGAAATGAGCTCATGCATCTAAACTGAGTGCTTCAAACAACTTGCCAGCTTTCATGGGTTTTAATGCCAGGCTACGTTTCCATGTAGCCGATTTCTTCTTTAAGCGGTGTTCCACTTTAAGAGCCAGAGATTTATCGCCAATTTTAAGCGAATAAATCAGCTCAAGCAGTCTATGACTTCGAGTGTAACGCGCTCCCTTTTTATCACCGGATAGATGCTCCTGATAGCGTCTCTGAATATCTGTAGATATCCCGACATAAATGGATTTTTTATCGCAATCTAGCATGTATACATACCAAGAAACGGGTTTAATCTTGGTCTTTTTAGATGATTTTTTTGGTAAAATAGTCAAATCTTATTGATCAAATGCTGTTAAAGTGTAACAAACATATTTATCTCTAAAAAAGATAAAAAACTATAAAACGAAGTGATTTCCCAGGCGATCGGTGGCCTGAATGCGAACCAGATGGAGCGTCTTTTGAGGGGTTGATTTACCAGAAATTACTTTTTCCCAAGTATAGTGATGCTTTCCATTCTTTTGAATCCCTAAATTTACAAAGGCATTTCTCTTTCCGAATAGATCATAAAATTCCATGGTTACATTGGCATCAACCGGAAGAACATATCCAATCTGGTTTCCGGGAATGGCCCATTTTGTGGATCCCATGTTACCGACTTTTTTCATTTTGGAATTTTTTACAGAGGCAGAGATGGGAGCATTTGGTACCACTGCAAATTGCGGCTCAGAACTGTAATCCTGCTTTGGACTGCGCGTCTGATATTTCTCCCAAGCTTTGTCTGCGTTTTTGACTCCTAGATCAACAGCAATAGCGAGAGCTGGTTGAAGATTTGCGCCATAGCCGGTTGGATTCTCAGGGTATCCATCCATGACCTTACCTGTGCAGCTGCCTCCTGCAGAATTGCCACCTGCCAAAGCTGTAACCGTGGTATACACAGAGCTGGAAGATTTTCCCACTTGAAGACTATAGGCTGTCGCTTTCAACCAGCAAAAATCCGGATTGGTCAACAGTGTAACAGGAAAATTGGCTTTCCATTTCGCAATTGGAAACGCTTCTGCATAGCCTAACTGCGCGACGTAGCCAACGCTCCAGGTAAAAAAGTTATCTTGCCAGGGAGCAATTCCATAAGGTGGGTAATCAAAGCGTTCAATGTAACCAAATTTGTTAGCATTTGAGTTGTTGACATAATTTCCGTTGTACCACTCCAGATTATTCTTCAGCGTGCTGGTAAAATAACTTTTAAGCGGATGATCATCAGGAGTGATATAGGCTGCTTGACCCAATGTTCGCATGGACCAGGCTTGACCCCGAGTTTGCAGCGATTTAAACAGACCCTTCGAAGTTCCCCGATATTCAGGATTGGGTAATAAGAGATTCCACCCCGCCCAGAATTGTAATTCTTCCAAGTAAAAGAAATCTCCTGAGATAACATAGGGTAAATACGCGATAGAGGGCTGATGCGCATCATCTGGAGTATGCTTGTTCAGTGAATTGGTAACATTGGGAAAGGCTTCAAATTTACCCGTTGCGGGATTTTTTGTATCGGATTCATTCCCTAGAATGGTCATGTAAGGGTATTCATTCAATGAAATAGGCCTATCGGTGTTTTTATTGCGGTAATGAATTTGATAACTGCCTCCGCAGTTTCCATTAGCCAAGGTAGTTTTGCGGGCTCGGGAGTCTTGAGTGAGCAAATACATTGCTGCAAAGGAGGGCAAAGGGCCAATATCTTTTCGAGCTCCCGTTTCAGGCATATAAGAAGTGAAATCTCCCTGACTCATCGGTTCAAAGTCTTGTTTCAATGAGCTGAGGGCAGATTGGGATACTGTAACACTTTTGTCATACATGGGAAAGGCGCCTGTCGACAAAAGGTAATCTCTGTCGATTTCAAATTCTAATCCTGGGTCTTCTCCCCACCAATACACTTTTCTCCAGCGGCTATGATGCGTGTGAGCGAGGCTGTTTTTAGCATAGACTTCTTTACCACCGACAGTAATTTTTGCATCGTATGTATAACCCATTGGAGATGGTTCATAGGCCCAGTCATTTTCAACGCTGATATCGACGCGAACAGATTTCAAGCCTTGGTAAGCCCGAATTGCAAAGCGGGCATGTAAATGGGGGTGTGTAGAGCCACTGTTACTCTTAAATGCCGAAGCGACCAACCATTCGGTACACAGTGGGCCCGATAACCATTTTGTCACTGTAGCAGAGGATAATAAGTCTTTCACTGAAGCACTATAGTCTGTGCTTCCAAGTTTTAGTGTTACCTTGGCATCGATACCAGTCGCTAATAGTGTATTCAATTCTAATTGACCGCTTTCGTTGGCCGCACTAGAACTGGAGATCGAAATGTCCTTGCTTCCATTGCCGCTCAGTTCATCTACTTTCATGGTCAAAATCGCATGTCGCAAGCTTCCATCTGCATGGCTGGCTTTTGTGTTGACTTGAAGTGTGGCGCCGTTTGCTGTCAGGCTTTGCCCTTTTTTTATATCGCCGGGCTTAAAGACCATTCCAAATGTTACATATCCATTCGTTTTATTAGAGGACGCAGTATTTTTTAGTTTAATTTGGGTGAGGCTCGCTGAAAATAGAATCGTGTTACAGAGAAACAGGCAGCCAAAAACTATCGTTTTTCCGGGGAACAGAATTGAATGTTGGGATGTATGTTTATTAGTCTTCATAGGCCTAGTATACATCAGACTAGAAGGCTCTTGTTGAAAAAAATTAGATTCTAGAACATCGAATTAACTCATCAGGAAAAACCCCTAGAGCCTTCTTTTAAAACCCTCTTTTTTATCCAAGGAAGGCCCGTGCATTCCAGGCCAAGGTTTTTTGTTCGATGAGAAAAAGCAGAGGTCGATTCCCACTTTGTCAAGCGCAGTTCGTTGGAATAGATGAATTTCAGGCTATTGAAAGGTGAAACAATCTGGCGATGTGATCAGCCTGGCGATTGTGCTAATCTTGTTCAAACTCCATGAAGTCACTGGTTTCTTTTTAAATAGGAAACTTTGAGAACATCCCGTTGGAGCATATTCTCTTCCCTTGCGCATGAATCTAATGACTAGCACTTTGTTATTCAATATTCGTTTCTTCGCCTTAGTCAAGCTACAAAACCATCCTTCCTGCGCTATCAAACAGCTAATTTTCTTTCCTATGGCTTACGCAAAAGCTGATTGCAACCCGAAGCAAAAAACCAAGCTGCCAAGAAAACAACACCAGAATCCATTAAGGCATTTTTATGAAGCGAGTAACAAAACAATCAAATCACAATAGCGATTCACAGACGAACCCTGACTTGCGAAGGTCTACAGATTTTCCTCAAAACGATTTCGGTGATCTTCTTCGACATATTCAGCAAACAAGGCAGAAAATATTCTCAAGCATCAATACAGATCTCATTGAATTGTATAGGTATCTAGGAGAGACGATCAGTCAAAAGGTCGAATCTCAGGTGTGGGGAAAAGGTGTTGTTGATGAGTTAGCCAAATATATCGCCAAGAACGATCCGGACATCAAAGGGTTTAGCGATAAAAATCTCTGGCGTATGAAGAAATTCTTTGAAACCTATCAGGGGGATGAGAAACTCTCAGCACTGCTGAGACAATTACCATGGACTCAAAACACCATCATTTTTTCTCGCTGTAAAACTGCTGCAGAGCGGGAATTTTACATCAACTCATGCATACAAGAGCGGTTTTCATCTCGGGAACTCGAACGCCAAATAACCGCCTCACAATTTGAACGCAGCACCATGGGCCATCAAAAACTCTCAGCAGTGCTGAGAGAATTGCATCCTGACATCAGCATTGGCGTGCTATTGTGCCGGGACAAAGACGACGAGGTCGTTGAATACGCCTTATCACGCAACCTTTCACCTACCCTCATCGCCAAATATCAACTGCAGCTTCCGGACAAGAAATTGATTCAAGCCAAGCTGCATGAACTGTGCACAAACGCCAAGAATTTAGATGATGAGGAATAAACCCCACAAGTGACACCTCAAGTCACACCCCAAGATCGGGAACGGTAGATCCCAACAGTGTTACGGAATAGCACCCACAGGTCAGGATTTCAGGAATCAGAACACCTAAATCAGGGTAATCAGTAGCAGCCTGGTCTTAGGTTGGATATTTCAACAACTGTATTTTCTTCTGGGCGCATCCCCCACTTGTTAACACAAGCGGCGGTCGTGCTACTCCAGGCTCCGCATCCGCTGCGGTCGCTCCGTTACACTACGCGACTCACCTTCGGTGACCTTGCATATCACTTGCGCTTATTTATTGCTTAAGGTTAGCACTTCGTTGAGCATCGTTCGCTACACTTCTGCTAAAGCCTTGCTTATGCTCTTCGATCCTATCTTCAAGGCACCCTCTTTTCTTCAAACTCCATGAAGTCACTGGTGAAGAGCAGTTTTCCACCGAAACTTCTGATCTCAAGTGTTTTAAAGCTTCCCTTATTCACAAACTTAACTGCCCCAAGTTGGCGACCGATTAAGCCCATGTCTACAAAATTAATAGGGCCTTTTAGGACCAACTCAGAGCAGTGTTTGTTCTTCTTCTTAAAATCAAGCCTTATGGAATTTTCTTTCTGAAATACCTTACTGGTTTTCTTTCCAGCATAACTCTCTGATTTCATGATAGTCGATTCACCCATTGCTGCGCTCCTTCATAATGAGATTAAATAAATACACTCTGTTAAGCCTACTATTGTCTACCACTTCAGCTCAAGTATGTCGTGTGCAGGAAATATTGGTTTTTTCAGGAAGGCCATTGCAAAATATTTTTTATTTATCTATTTCACTTGGTTACGAATCTTATCCATCAAAAGGTTTTTGCTTTTAATTCAGTTGTTATACTGTGCGCTCAGCATTGCAATCGATATGCATAATAATGAATATTCCTCGGGATATTATCAATTGCAGCTTCAAACTTTATTTCGTGATAAATCATCCCTGTTTCATATCCGCCAAAAACTCGGACTCTGGCTTAACCGCAGTCACCAGTAGTGCATCTCTTGCCCTGGTGCAGGCTACATACAGTAAATGTCTTTCTGTTTCGTATACATCAGAAAGGTCAGCTTCGTCTCCCACGGTTTCAATACGTAGCTGCGAAGGAATCACTTCATCATCACAGGCCATCACCACAACAGCTTTAAATTCAAGCCCCTTTGCTAAATGCATAGTTGAGATTGTAATTTGACCTTGCGCTTTTTTTTGATCTTCATCTAAGCAGCAATATTTTAAGCCCGCATGTTCTACAGCCTGCTTCGCCCGTTCCAGTTCCTTAGCCGATCTTACAAATAAGCCAATTTCTTGGGGATTCACACCAGATTCTATTTTTTGTTTTAACCATTGACTGACATGTTCGCATTCTTTTTGTTCAGTAAGGCAAATTTTTATTTCAGGATTCGGACCATTGAATACCGATACTGTATCTTTACGGTTTTCGATGTTCCCATCGACATCGTTTACCTCTGACCCAAGTAAACGATCCGCGTAGGTACGAATTTGATGGGAGGTTCGGTAGTTCACGCGAAGGGTTTTCGATCGCCCTCGAATATCGACTCCTAAGGACTTCCAAGAAAAGGGTTGCTGGAAAATGCGTTGGCCCAAATCCCCTGCAAAAAATAGGGTGTTGGCATCGGCTCCACCCAAGGCAGCAAAGAAGCGAATATGATAAACACTTAAATCCTGGCATTCGTCTACCACAATATGATCATAAGGCTTATGGTTTTTTTTGGTGAAAGATTTGGCTAGGGATGTAAATATCTGAGCGTTGGTGCTTTGGTTTTTTGTTAACAATTCTTTTTGAACCAAAGCAAAAATGGACCAAAGAATCTCTCGCTGGGCGGCTGGTAGTCGTGTTTTACGACCCAAGCGCGATACATCCCGGTATTCTTCCCAGGTAGTTAAATTCCAGGCATCGACTACATGTATCCACTCCATCAGCAAAAAGTACGGTGTGAACTTATGAGGTTTCACTTGGGCAGAGGCTTCGTTAATAAGCGTTTTTAGTTCTTCGATGTCGACTAGATGAACAGTACCCTGCTCAGGTTCATAAAGACGGAAAGCGAGGGCATCCAATCCGTAAATATCAATTCGTTCACTTAATCGCGGTTGGGCTACTAATAAGCGTCTAAGCTTGATTCTTAGTGCATTGGCCAAGGGCTCTGAGAAGGTGCATAATAAGACGCGTGCATCTTCATTTTGCTTGGCTAAATACACAGTCCGATGCAGGGCTACAATGGTTTTGCCGGTACCAGCAGAGCCAGAGACTCGCGTCGGACCACTGTAACTTGCTTCTACGCCTTGTTTTTGTTCTGGATGCAAAAAAATGGTCCACTTATCCCAAGAGGAATCCAAAGCGGCTTCTAGCTCTTCGACATTGTTAAGAATACGAAAACGGCGTTTAGCATCCGGGTGTTCCAAAGCCTGTGATAATGTCAGTGTTACAGAAGCTGTTTCCCTTGGTAAGTCAAGACCGTGTACAAAACTGGCAGCGCGTGGCTTGCCTCCGGTCGCTAATTCTAGCACGGCCTCGGCGGCTTCAGCTGGTAGGTGTTCTGCCACTGCCAGAATGGCGTCTTCGTCAGATTCCTGAATGGTCCCAATCCATTCAAGAGGTACACCGTATCTTAACAGTTCCTCGGAGCTAGTCTTGGCAAGAGGGAATCGCTTTGGCTTACCTTTTTGCGGAGTGTGGCTGAAAGAGTGTGTATACGTGGGAATTAAAATTTCTTGTACAGTTTCTCGAATTTCGACAATCTGTGCCGCGCCGGTTTTGGGATGCGTCTCTAGTTTTCGTCTTTCAGCCCAAGCGTAGGCCTTGTCATGATGATCAGTGTAACACAGAAGCAGGCTCTGATCGCTGCGATGCACAATGACTCGGATATCACGATTGACGCGAACAGACCAAAAGTTTTTGTCGCGTGCCTTGTCGAGTTTATGAAAGCTCAAGCTGGGTTGCGCGGGATTCATCTGTAAATCAAAGGCAGTGGTCTTTACTGCCTTTTGCTCCT
>JBBQAD010000238.1:0-5918 GCA_038315885.1 Fibrobacteria bacterium
CCTGCCTAATTGTCAATGAAAAATTGGGGAAGGGAGAGCTAAGTAGTTCCTCTTTTTTATTGGGGCTAAGTATGCTGGCGGGCGGAATTCCCTTCATTTGCCTCTCACCGGCTGAATTACCTGAATTTGAGAGAGAAATCAGGCGCAGCTTAGGATTTGTTTCCATTCTGCGGTCAGAAGGTTGGTCTAGCTTTGAAGCCCTGATTCGAGAACGGCTGGGCCGAGAAAGAAGAGAGAAGCGGAAAAGTTGACTCTCGAATAAGAAAAGTCTCAAAATAATGGGTATCCTGTCAGACTGCTGGTATCATAAAGATGCATGTCACGCTTTTTTTTGAAGGAAACCGTATTGGGAATCAAACGTAACTCCATTTCGTTTAAGTCAATAGTTCTCTATGTTATTCTCACAGTTGTTTTGGTTTCTGTGTTTAACTTCATTATTTGGGAAAATCAATCGGACTTGATTATCCGCAACCAAAAATTGATTTCCGAGACCCAATTTATTCAATTAAAAAATGCCATTCGAAGATATTCGGATAAATCGGCGAGCACATCTGATTTGGAAATTTTTTCCAGAATTAGCGAACAGTCTATTCAGTTTGGCGCCAAAGAAATGACCGTTTATAAAGAAAATGGCGGATTGGTTTTTCCAAACTCGGGAGAATTACATCAAGCTGCCGAAGAAGAATTGGTTAGAATCAATCGCGCCATTGCCAAGCAAGGCTTAGAAGACCGGGATTTTTATCCGGTTATGGATGCTTCGAATACTAACATACTGCTCTATTTACCTGTGAATAATCCCAATGTACAAGAGATGATGGTATTCAAGTTTACTTTACCCATGCAAAATATGGAAAAGGAAAGGAATGTGTTGCTGCGACTGTGCTTTTTGGTGGGAGCTTTTGTATTACTATTGCAAATATTTTTCGCTTTTTTTCTGCATAAATTGGTTATCGCACCCATTGTAAACTTGGAAAAAATTGTTCATCAAATTGCCCAAGGAGATTTTACCCAAAGAATTGATCTGCACCGCGATGATGAAATTGGCCATCTGGCCAGCTCATTTAATGAAATGACACAAAGCTTAATTCGTATCCGGGAAGAAGCGAAGGGATCGAATCCACTCACAGGATTGCCTGGGAACAATGTCATAGTAAAAATGATCGAAGGATATATTCATTCAGGAAACGAATTCGCTATAATCTATGGCGATCTGGATAATTTTAAGGCTTATAATGACAAATACGGTTTCTCAAAAGGGGATGATGCCATTTTGTATACACGGGACTGTATGTCTCAGGCTGGGAAAAAATTTGGAGATGATTCCACCTTTGTCGGTCATGAGGGAGGCGATGACTTTGTGATTATCACCAGCTTTGCGACCTGGGAAGCTATTTGCAGAGCAGTTGTTAGTTCATTTGATGCGGAAATTAATCAATTCTACAGTGAGACAGATGCCAAGAATGGTTTCATCGATTCCGTAGATAGACAGGGTAAGCGGGTGCGATTTCCGCTCATGTCTATTTCTTTGGCGGTGGTGAGCAATCATTTCAGAAAAATATCGGATCATCGGGTATTAGTTTCCGCAGCGGCTGAAATGAAAAAATTTGTCAAGAAATCAGAAGGAAGTACATTTGCCATCGATCGTCGCACCTTTTGATTTTACCCAAATGAGAGGTTAAGCCAGGTGTGGTACACTCTTCGTCCCATATTAGTGGTGGGCTTATTTCTCTGTCTTAGCATCTTTTTAAATGAAGCTGTCATTCAATACCGCTTTCAGCAATTTAATGTTGCAATGGATCAGCTTTCTCGCTCGAGTAATAACAACCATTCACTTAACATATTAGCGCGGCTCCATCTTATTCAAGAACGGATGCATGAAGAAAGCGATGCTCAAACCGCTTTTGAAGTAAAGTTGCAGGCTCTTAGCTCAGGAGCCCTAACCGAAGATGGTTTCAATAAGCAATCCTTGGCCAAGAAAACAATTGGCCTAGCTATTAATGGACTTCAATTCGCTTTAGGCAAAGAAAATCAAGCTATCCATCTCTCCGATACCCTCACACGCAAAGAATTAGAAATTGCTTACTTTTTTGAGCGTTCTAGAAAATATGATCGTGCTGCAAAAATTTACCAAAAAGCGCTCTCTTCTCCCGAATTGCCCACGAATTTACACAGTGCATTGAATCTGCATTTGGGATTTTGTTTGGCCATGCTGGGAGAGTATCAGAAATCCATTCAAACTGTAACATCGGTACAAAAGTCTGCTCCCAATCAGGATGATCGCATGGTTGCTGCCAAGATGATTCGTTACTTAGAAGAACAGGAGAGGCAAATCGCGCTGGCGAAAAACAGCAGTTTGGGTGCCAGTGAAAGGGCCAAACAGATGTTTCTCTTGGCGAACTATAACGAAGCGATTCAATTGCTACAAGAACGACTGAAAGCACCTAAATTAAGCAGTGAAGAACGGGCCGAACTGCTTTATTATTTGGGCCGTTCGCAAGAAGAAATGGGTTTAGAAGGATTTGCAATTGAACAGTATGAAAAGATTATGGCAGATTATCCCAACTCAGACTTTGCTAAAAAAGCCAATCGACGTATGTATATACTGGGGAAATTTTATGCTTACAATAATAAGCTGACTTCGGCGGCACTTGAACGAATTGACAAGTATCGCGATGGACAATTTTTCGCGTCAATTAAAAAATTCGAAAAACTCGATAACATAGACGAAAATGTGCTTAATCGAGCGAATAGTAATTTGGGTAATAGTCAAACAGTGAGTGCCTTGAATGACTTGGATAGAATTGATGTGGCAAAGCTACAAGGCGATGCCCCGCCTGAAAATAAATTTTCTGGTATGGCACCAAATTCTGTAAAAGCGCCTGAGCTAGTTGCACCCACTGAGAATACGGCAGAAATTGCGAAAACTCCAATCGATCCAGTCAGAAAAGAGGCCATATTTGGCGTGATTGAAAATAATAGTGGAGAGTTGCAGTTTATTTATCAAAGATGGTTGAGAAAAGGAGACGTATTTGAAGGTAATGTCACCATTCGCATGGTGGTAGAGCCCGAGGGCAAGGTTGCGAAGGTTACTATAATTCAAAATAGAAGCTCAATTAAAAACGCTGAATTTTTAAAGGAAGTGATCGAAAGAATTGAACAGTGGAAATTCAGACCCGATCCCAATGCTGGCCCAGATGTTCCTATTACTTTCCCCATTCGATTTGTTCGCAGCTAGTTTGGCCCAGTCTAGGCCCTCAAAATGCAGGCTCTAGGGGAGGGAAGAAGGGGTAAATGAATTTTAGAACCATTAACCGGCTTTTGAGAATCTTGCAATTTCTGGCAGTTGTTGTACTAGCTTATTTATTGTACCAAGGAATGGATAAAATTTTTTAGCCTTGTGTCATGTTCAGTGGCTATGAGAAAATACCTGAACAGAGGCACGAAATAACCGCTTGACATTTCTCAAGGTCTGGATATACTTTGCGGAAAAATTTCAAATTTCGATGGGAGGCGCCATGGACAAGTCAGGTCAGTCAGCTTGGCAGCTTGGTCGCAAACCAAGGCAAGATGACTTCGAAGATCTGGATCCTTTTGAAAGCGAAGATGGAAGCTTCGATGATGGGGATGATTCAGAAGATGGGGACGAAAGCGAAGAAGTCGATTTTGACAATCCGCGTTTTAAACGCACGGATATGTGGAACGACTACGCTGAAGACCTCGACTTCGAAGAATAGGTTGAGGATTCGTGTACACCAGAGCTTGAAGACGCTTTGCGTCTTCTCCATCGGTGTTATATGGATTAGCTTGTCTACATCTTTCTTTGCTTGCGCCCAACCCACACATAAAGCAAACAAACTGCCCAATTTTCAAAAGGGCGAAGATCAAATATTCGCTGAAATAAGTGAGTTTATTCAGCTCGGGATAGGCAATCTGAGTGATTCTCTCTTTTTTGAAGCGACTGAAAATTTTGATTCGGCATGGATTGGCTTATCCACTGTTGCTTCAATTGACTCATTAAGTCCCCACGCCCAATCCGTTTTATGGGAATTGAGAGATACGGTTCAGGCACTGCTGATCCATGCGGCAGCCCGATCGGCGGCGAGAAGGATAGAAATGCCCATCCAAGCATTTATGGATGATCAAATTGAAGAAGTAGAAGATTCTACGACCCATTCCCTTGATTCCATTCTTGCCCGTCTAAACCCTAAGGATTATTCCCTTCCCATTGAAATGCCTTTACCTGAGCGAGTGGTAAAGGCTATAGCGGTTTTTACGGGTCCGGGTCGAGGCTATTTTTCTCGTTGGCTTAATCGCCGCTCCCGTTATCAAGCTTTGGTAGAAGAACAATTGGCCGCTCGGGGGATGCCCAAAGACCTTTTCTACCTGGCCATGGTAGAAAGCGGATTAAACCCTAAGGCTTGGAGCCGGGCCAAGGCCAGTGGAATGTGGCAATTTATATCGGAGACTGGACGTCGCTATGGACTTAAAGACGATTGGTGGCAAGACGATAGAAGAGATTTGGTTAAAGCCACTGGAGCGGCCCTCTCCTACTTAAATGATTTGCATACCGAATTTAATGATTGGCCCCAGGCTATGGCCTCGTATAATTGTGGAGATATCCGCATTCGTCGTATAAGGGCTAGAGATTCAAGTCTCAGTTATTGGGAAATGGAATTACCCAAAGAAACCATGTATTATGTCCCAAAAATTCTTGCGGCCATGATCATTGGTCATAATCCCAAAAAATTTGGCTTTAATATTACTGAGCCAGAAGCTGCGCTTGAGTTTGATACTGTCTCGATTGAATACTGTACCCCAATTGAAACTATCAGTAAGTTAATAAAAGCGGATGAAGACTTAATTAAAGAACTGAATCCGAGTTTGAGACGATGGTGTACTCCCCCCAATAAAAGCCCTTTTATGCTTTATTTACCCAGAGGAACGCGCGAGACTTTTATAACCGAATTTGCAAAGCTGGACAAAAAAGACCTGGTAAATTGGACTCGCCATGGGGTTGCGAGGGGAGAGAATCTAGGTTTAATCGCGGGCAAATATGGAGTCAGCGTCCAAGCGTTAAAAGAAGCCAATAGTCTGAAAGGATCGCAAATCTCTATCGGCCAGAGCTTGATGATACCCTTGTCTGGAAATTCAAAATTTAACAACCCTGCGAATGTAAACATTACAAAGGGCGATTTAAGTGATATGCAGTTGCCGGCTCAAAAAAAATCACAGCCGAACTCTCCCACCACGTATCGAGTACGGAAGGGAGACAATCTGTACGATATTTCTAAACGATTTTCAGTTAGTATCAATCAATTACTCGATTACAATAATTTATCCAAAAAAAGTGTAATAGTGCCAGGAATGACACTGTTACTCAACAAACAATCAGATAACTCCGATAAACCAGCTGCCTTGGAGAAACTTGGCCGCTCCTCAAGGAAAGACAACTCCGATGCGGAAAGAAATTCGGCCCGAAATAATAAGGCAAGAGAATGGGAAACCTATAAAATTCAGGCAGGAGAATCCCTTTTCTCCATTGCCAGCGCTTTGAAGACAGAAATGGATAGTTTGAAGGAATGGAATTCAATTGAAGGAAGCCAAATTGCTGCGGGTGCAAATTTAAGGTATCCATCAGAGTTTAATCCTAAACGCTCGGAAGTACATGAGACAAAAACAAATAATCTTTATCGTCCAGGAATCAGCATCAAGAACAGTCATGAAGTTCGGCCAGGAGAAACAATTTACGCAATTGCCAAACTCTATAACGTGTCCACAACCGACCTGTTACACTGGAATTTGAAGGAAAATGCCTCTGTTATTCATCCTGGCGAAGTCATTCTTGTCGCAAGTCCAGGCAATACAGATCAAATAGCCAATTCAAAAGCAGATACCGAATCGGCTGCGAGCCCTCTCTA
>JBBQAD010000310.1:0-4876 GCA_038315885.1 Fibrobacteria bacterium
AATTTTCCGATATACATGCCAGGCCGCAGGCGAATGTGGTCTCTCCAATCAAGAGATTTAATACTCGATTCGTTGTAACTGGATTTGGAAGAATCAGAACTCTTGGCCATAAACTTGGCATTCCTTATGAGTAGGAACAGATATCAACGAAGCAAAAAGGCTTTTTTGGTGCGGAAGGACTTGAAAGCTTCAAGTCTACTGCATTACGGCCGATCGACAAGGGATACTGCTCAAATGTATAGGAAAATTAGGCTTCGGCTTCGCGCATGTCAAAGAGATCCTGATTTCTTCAAAATATCGCAATGAATACTGCGAAATAAGGCAAGTGACAATTGAAAACAAGCAAGCCGACTCACAAGTGATCTATCTAGAGAACCAATAATTGATAAAAGCGAGCAGTGTCACCGGGGGTCCACTTACTTAGTCTTCCCTGCTCAAATGCCTCTGCTAAGGTGTTTTCGCTGAGAGAGTCAATTGGTTCTTTGCCATAAAAGATCAGAAAGCAAGGGCTGGCTTCTTTTTGAATTATTTGTTGGATGCCCGGGGAAAGAGCAAATCGGGGGCTTTCTTTTTTTTGCGAAAGCGGTGAACTCTGGCTGTACCAGGCTAAGCGGGAATGTACGTTGTTACTGTCTTTCCATAAGAGATAAAGGGCTGTATGATACATTCCCTCATCACGAACCGAAAAGCCTAGACTATCAGATGGAACAAAATCCTGATTAAAAAATCGCCATCCATCCTTGGCTTGGTACAGCAATTCAAGCCCCTGATGATTGGCAGAAAGCAAGGTAAAGGTGGATGAGCCACTTCCACCCAGCCAATGCAAACCCAAGACTAGGCACAATGTTAATCCAAAAAATGCCGGCAAAAAAAAGGCATAACGCAGATTACTGGAGTCGGCTTTTTTCTTTTCGACCAAAAGTCTTCGCCACCAAGACCGGCGCACAATTGTATTATCTTCGCGAAGACGATCGTATCTCTCTCGTAGAGCAGGATTTTGCTTGATTTCTTTGATCAAGGCAAGGGTCTCTTCTCGCGATAAGCGCCCCTCAATAAATTTGCGAATGTGTAAGTCGCTCAGCATATCAAATTACTGTAACAGTTTGGCAGCTTCCAAAGCATAGTAACTCAAAATAATATCGGCACCGGCCCGTTTGATAGATTGTAAGACCTCCATCATGGCCGTTCTTTCGTCTAGCCAGCCGAGCTGCGCAGCTGCCTTAACCATGGCATATTCGCCGCTCACATTATAGGCAGCCAAGGGAACATGTATCTCTAATCGGATACTTCGAATGATGTCCAAATAGGCAAGCGCCGGTTTAACCATCACCATATCGGCCCCTTCGTCGATATCGAGCAATACCTCACGCAGGGCTTCTCTGGCATTTGCCGGGTCCATTTGATAGGTTTTTTTGTCTCCAGAGCGTGGAGCTGAATCAAGGGCATCTCGAAATGGTCCGTAAAAGGCAGATGCGTATTTTGCGGAGTAGGCGAGAATGCCTACATCCGTAAAGCCTTCAGAATCGAGTGTCTCTCGAATGGCACGTACACGGCCATCCATCATATCACTGGGGGCGACGATATCAGCACCTGCACGCGCCTGCGCCAAAGCCATTTGGGCTAAAATATCGAGTGTAACATCATTCACAATTTTCCCCTGATCCAAAAAGCCATCATGGCCATCGCACGAATAGGGGTCCATAGCGACATCGGTAATAACAGTCAATTCTGGAACGGTATCCTTAATCTGTTTTACTGTTTCTTGTAACAGACCATTGGGGTTCAAACTCTCTTTTGCATCTGAAGATTTTAACCCATTGTTTAGAGCGGGGAAAAGTGCTATGGCTGGGATGCCACATTGATAGGCTTCTTTGGCAACTTGTGCAAGCTTGTCTCGGGACAGACGAAAAACACCGGGCATCGAATGTATCGCTTCTGATTTATTCTTTCCTTCGATAACAAACAGTGGGTAAATAAAATTTGACGGCTGTAACTGTGTCTCCCTCACCATATTGCGAATGCTCTCACTTTTACGGTTTCGCCGAGGGCGACTGAGAAGGAAAGGATATTTATTCATTTGATTCACTTCCACTGGAATTTTAGAAGCCATTTTTTCAAGATTCCATTGCTCTGCGAATTTTTTCTCCTACAATTCTTAATTCATCTTGGCTGGCGGCTGTGGCTCGGGAAAAAACCAAATCACCTTCTCCTTGAATGGGTACTAGATGGATATGCGCATGGGGGACTTCCAAGCCTGCAACCAAGACACCTACCCGTTCACAAGGTATGGCTTTTTTGATGGCGCGGGCAATCTTTTTTGCGAAAACACTAAGGCCTGCCAAAGGTTCATCTTCAAGATCAAACAAATAATCCACTTCCTGTTTGGGAATGACCAGACAGTGTCCTGGATTAATGGGCCGAATATCTAAAAAAGCGAAATAGCGCTCATCTTCTAAAATTTTTTCACAGGGAATTTCTTTTTTTATGATACGCGTAAAAATACTGGGCATCCCTCGACCTTTCTAAAGTAGCTAGCGAACTTGGCTGACATTATTGGATTTTAATTATTTCCCAACAAAATAATCAGGTTAGCGCCATGCTTGGATGCCTATAAATTAGGCATTACACTTGACCGAAGCGAGCGAGCCTAGTTTTACGGCTCTCTTCAACTCATTTGTAAATAATTGTGTCGAGGTTTTGGGCAGTAACTCACTGCCATGATGGAAAAAGATTAAATAGAATCAGCTAGGATGTGGGCTAACTGCTAACGGCTGAAAGCTATTTGACTTCTCGATGCAGGGTGTGCTTCTTCATAAAGCGATTGTATTTCTTCTGCTCGATTCGGCCAGGTTGCTTGGATTTGTTTTTGGTTGTCATATAACGGGAAGGAGGAATTCCCAAAGCGCGTGCTTCGGTGCATTCTAAGGTAACTACGACTCGTTTGCCTTTAATCTGCGGCATGACACTTACTCCTCTTCCGCTCTGGCAGCGGGAGCAGAATAATAAGCCAAATCCTTAAACTCTGCAAGGGAAGCTGTGCTGAATGAAGGGTGTTTTGCACAAAAAAACCAGATTTTTAAAAGATTACCATTTTCTCTTCCATTTCCACCAGGAACCATAGATGGGAGAATATTCATCGGCTCCCACCTGCGGAGGTTCGAGGCCGGGTGAAAAGGCGATTCCCGCATCGTATAAAATATGATGACAGGTGATGATGCGAATACAGCCTCCCACCTCTTCTACTTCTGAGACCCAGAACCAGCCCACATTTTTGGCAGCCAAATTAAAACGCTCTGAGGTTCCGGGGCGAATTCCATGGACAAAACTGAGCAGTGCAGGCTCACTTTGCCGTACACGCAAATGAAAGGTAAGCCCACTATAGCTAATGGCTATCCAAAGACCAACAGTTAGGGGCCAGTGAAACCAACGGAAAAATGACCCCATTCCTTTGGATGGATTGCCAATTCGATACTGTTCCACCATATAAAAGCAGAGTCTAGAAATCCATACCAAGGTGAAAAACAGAGCACAGTAGAGTATTACATAGAGTCGGCTAAATTCTATTGCTGCATTACTGGAAAAAAGAGCGGCGCCGCCTAACCAAAGCAATGAAAATAAAAAGTGCCAACGTCCTGGCGGCATAGCCAGCCGATGATAGCACCGTCTTAGAAAGGAAGCTTTTTTAGCCATGGTATCTCTTGAAAAAGGGGCGCATGTTACAATGAAAATTTTAGGGAAAAGGTCGGGGAGGCACAGACCGGATTGCTATGGAAGGAAAGATGAATTGTAACTGTTTGATCAATGAATTGTGTTTGGGCTTATTAGTGTTGAAACTGATCCACAGAATAGGCGGCTCTGCCCGCGCTTCCTCTACCTAGCCCAGCCCCCATATTTAAGCGACCCTCTTTATCGATATATCCCCATTCCTCACCTATTTTCACCCGAGCCTGACCTTCATCAAAATCATCGGCCAGGTCGAATCGGGGATTAATCGCAAAGTTGCCTTTTTTATTGATATAACCCCACTTCCCGCGAACTGAAACCATGGCTAAACCATCAGAAAAATCGGAAGCATCTTCAAAATGGGAATCAAAGGCAAGATCTCCATTGGCTTTGATAAAAAACCACTTTCCATTGTCTTTAACGCAGGCAAGGCCTTCTGAAAAATCAGAGACAAATTCAAATCGAGCTTGAATGATCCACTTGCCCTTGTGATCGATAAAGCCCCAGAGATTCGTAAGGGCTGCTCGCGCTCGTTGGTTGCTAAATGTACCGACCGCTTCAAAATGCGCATCGATTGCCCAATTTCCCTCCAGATTGAGAAAACCCCATTTCCCATTGGTCTTGGCTGCAGCTAATCCCTCGTAGTAGGGTTTTGCATCCTCTAGTGTGAGGGGATAGACCAATTTACCTTGAGGATTGATAAATCCCCATTGTCCATTTTGTCGCACGGGAGCGCGTTGAAAGACAAATTCACCGGCATCTTGATATTGGATGGGAATTACAATTTTTCCCTCGCGATTAGCGAAACCATACAATCGATCATTTTTTATTGGATATAGTTGTGCAGCCTTGCTTCGATAGCTAGTGGCACAGCCGAATAACGTGAGGCTTAGAGCGATAAAACAATTGCAGGCTATTCTATGCAAACGACATTCCCTTTAACCAAGCTATGTTAAAGAATAAAAACTCCCAATGCAATGCACTATTCAAATTGTTCGAATTGTTGCATTATAGAGCTCTGCCTTTAATTATGAACCTTAATTCCATAATTGTCTGATTTTGCATCGTTAAAATTGCAAGTCAAGTCCATAAACAGCATTTATTTAGGCCTATCACTTGCTAGGTTAATTTGCGGAGGCCCTATGTTTGGTGA
>JBBQAD010000411.1:0-3699 GCA_038315885.1 Fibrobacteria bacterium
ATTAATGGTGAAATGATTCTCGATGTACTCAAGCGTTCTGTTTACATATTGTCTATGGGTTTGGAAGAGCTGATTGAATCTTTTGAAATTTCTGCCTTTTATTCCGATACTCGCAAGAACTGTTATTATCTTCCCGTAAAATCGGTTAATCACAGTATAAAGTTCGCGCTTGAAACACTTGGTTCATTAGAACCATCGGGCTACACCCGCATTGGTCCAGCACTGCGTCACACCTACAGTTTGATGAAGAAGATTGCCAGTCCCCGTAAATCTGTTATTCTGCTTTCTGACGGGAAGCCCAATGATTATGATCGTTATGAAGGCCATTACGGCATCCAAGATGTACGTAAAGCAATACAAGAAGGCCAACTTGAAGGCATCCATACCTTCGCATTAGCGTTTGATGAAAGAGCCTCTGAGCATCTTCCTCAGATGTTTCGGCAAAATATGTTCGTTCGGGTCAATAAACCAGACTCATTAATCACTGCAGCCTCACTACTCGCTATGCGTATCAAATACGGGGTATAGGTTTTTTTTGTATAACTAAATTTGAATATTTAATGCCTTTCTATTTGTATACAGTCTCTATCCATTACACTCCCTGTAATACAAATACCATCATTCATTTTCACGGTTAAGCTGATTTCGATTTCGCCATTGACTTGGCGAATTCTGTCTACCCCGTAAATCAAGGAGCCTGAACTGATATTTTAATTTCGACATGATGTGGGATTTAGGTCTTAAATTACCCGTGGAGACAGAAGTATCACTTTGGACTAGGCTTACAGAAAACAAATAGGGCGCAGTCTTTCCGGGCACATTCTCAATCATCAGGTAGTTTGTACCGGCCGGAACGGCTGCAACTGGTACCAAGCGGGTTTTCCAGGTTGAGGGATACCGCGCCCAGGCGTCACCAGCGGGTTCCACAGCTAAAGCTTTAACCGCAATTTCAGTCCAAATGTTTTTGTCGCTTGAGCAGAAAAATTTCAGATTTGTAAAGTCCAGTTTTTCATAGGGCAGATTTGGGTCGTTGAGAACCATACCGACTTCTATTTCAAAACCACGTAGGCTTTTGCGACTGTAAGTTACAGAGGCTGGTTTTGTATTGTCTTTCACCATGATTCCGGATGTATCACCTTTCCAGGCTAAACCAGAAACTTTCTGGTACTCAAAGTTCGTGAGAATGCGGATTTCGGATGCAAGCTTTAATTGATCTTCGATCTGTTGATTTTTTTCTAATGCAGGTTTGATTTCCAGTACAACAATGTCTTCGTAAACAGAAATATCCTGTTTGGAGGGTTTAGAAGAAGTCTTCAGATTCACAATTGTTTCTGCAGTGCCAGGACGGTATAGGCGTGTCTCAGTGATATCCTGATCAAATTGGACTGTCAGCTTTCGTTCTGGAAGTGTAATATCAACTCGGTTTTTAAGATCAAATACGGGTTTTTGATTCCAGAGAACCAGGAAAAAAGTTCCGTTGCGTTTCTGTAACAAAACCGTTTGGATGTCTGTAAGGTCGCCTTCGAGGTGGTAAGCCAGGGCCTTGGGTATAAAGTCTGGTCCGGGATCATTGAAAAGCTTCAGTAAATTCTTCAATGCTTTATAAGATGCTTTGGGTGCAATGCCCACAGGTGTTCCAGTAGGCTTACTGTTATCTGTCAGACGGATCAGGCCATAGTGGTGTTCAGACTCATCGAATTTACCGGGGTCGGGTTTAATATCCATTAGCTCGTATAGAAAGACTTTGTGAAAGCCCTGTTTGAAGTAATACATAAGCAAACGCGGAGTGTAGATTCCATCAGCTCTTTCGCTAATCCCGGCATTGCCGGTGGGATAGTCGATAGCTGTATTGTAACCTGTCTCAGTGGCAACCAGTGATTTGTTACCACTCATCTTTCGGGCCTGGACCTGAAATGTCGATAGAGCGTTCCATTCAGGCTGGCCACCACCGGGGTATGGGTGACCATTGCCATAGTCGCAGTAGTCCACAATCCCTTTCAGTGCAGCCGGAGGACCATTGAATCCGGGAATTCCAATCGTGGGACCGTAAATCGGGGTGTTTTTGAAAACGCTACTTTTTTTCACTGTTGTATAGAGATGTTTTTGAAAAGCCAACAATTCATTTGGCCATTGACTGTTACTCTGGCCTAGCGGGTTAAATAGGTCATACTCGTTGGGACCCTCGATGGCATTCATCATTGGGCCCAACTGCAACTCTTCCATTCTTTTTAGATCGCGCGAAATGCGGCTGGTATCTAGTGTCTGATAGGCACTTTGGGCAAGAATACCTGTTAAGTTAATGCCGTGGCTATGTAACTCCACTAATTTTTGCCGATTAAGTGAGTCAGTCTGGCCTGTACCAAGGGGAATCCCATCGCGAATGTGTCGGATTCCCAGATCAAAAACCAGCGATTTCAGGGTAGGTGAAGCGTCAACAACGCTGCTCCAGTTCAGCCAATAGGGGGTATCCGTGTAACCCAAGTGGGCCGCCACTCCGCACATCTCGACTAGGTGATCAGCCTGCCTAGCCTGCTCTGTAAATGCAGTCGAAAAGGTTAAGTACAAGTACAAAATGAGGTTTTTCTTTCTTATCAGCGGCTTCACATGCCATGTTATTTGCATCACTTTTTTTGCAACCTGAAATGAACTTGAAAGCATCCCCGCACCCCTTAACAATTTGATCCCAACTTACGCACCCACTTGGGCAACCTCAAGAATATAAAGAGGCCTGCGTTTACCCGTTGGTGGAATTATGAATTCGGATCATTTTTGTAGTTCACCATTACATGGTACCATCGTTCTCTTTTAAACTTAAAGCCTGTACTATTCTGTTACTGCCGTTACTGCCGTTACTGCCGTCATGCAAAATTTTCTCTCGACCTAGACTCTAATATTGGTACACGGTTCCCTTTCCGGGTGACCCAGAGATTCTAAGAAAAATTATTGGAATGGGGCCATGGGGCTTTTCCATCTGTAATGATATTTACACGACTGATTATCTTGAGGGTTCAGCTAAACCCATCCGACTAAAAGAATAAGTCGATCCATTGATTAGCACTCTTAGCTCACTGGCAGTTCTCCTCTTTGGGCGTAGCAATAATTCTCCAGATTATACGGCCCATCCAGATTCGCATGAAACCAGCCGCTACTTCCATACTCAATTCTTCGAAAAGCGGACTTGAACATAATTCAAGTAAATAGAGCCTCAAAGGCCCATTTTTAGCGCAATTTTAATTAATGAGTACTGCAATTCTCATGTAATTTGGGAATTTCGCTCTATTCTCTTAAAAATTACTGAGGAATAAGAATATGAGAGCAAAAATAAATTTCTTTAAATTTATTAATAAATCAATTTTACGAGATAAAAGCATGCTTTTGGCACTACTAAGTCTCGGCATGATACAGTCTCATGCATTAGAAATAGACCTGACTAAGGGTTCCCCGGGATCAAATGTTACAACTGTTGGAGGAACATGGGCAGGGGGTTGGAAAACCACATCCACTTCAGGCCAGCGCTTGGTTCTCGATTTAGGTAAAAAAGTCGCAGAGGGGTCGGTTACTATTGAAATGACTCTCTCAGGTACCCCTCATCAAGGTGATAAAATCAATCACTTTGGAATTTATGAACTATCTACTCTAGAACATTACAATTCAGGTGATAAAGCCTACATGCGAGTGGGCGAATCGAAGTATCAGTTT
>JBBQAD010000313.1:0-4847 GCA_038315885.1 Fibrobacteria bacterium
ACCGGCCATGATCTCAGAGTAAACCCCTAAATTACGAATGCGGCGGGCTATCAGGTGCGTATATTGTCCACCAAAATCGAGTATCAATATTTTTTGAATAGACGTAACAATTTGCATCAAGATTCCTTAGCCAGACGACGAGCTACTTCCACCAGGCTTCGCATGGGAAAACCGGTTGCCCCCGGAGTGAAATATTTCCAGTTACTGGTTATAAATGCGGGACCGGCAATATCCAAATGTGCCCAAGCCTGAGTATTGCTGGGAGCAAATTCCTGGAGAAACAGAGCTGCTGTTATTGCGCCCGCTTCGGCTTTCCCGATGTTCTTCATATCTGCCACAGAGTCGTCCAAGTATTCGCGGTATTCTTCTTCTAAGGGCATGGGCCAAAATTTCTCACCACAAACTTTTCCTGACTCTTGTATCACTTGAGAAAAAGTTTCATTTGCACAAAAAAGTCCGGCAATTGAAGGGCCAATCGCACGAATGATAGCTCCGGTTAATGTGGCTAAATCAATTATGTGAGTGGCTTCAATCGCTCCAGCCTCCCACAATCCATCTGTCAGTATCAGGCGACCTTCTGCATCAGTGTTATCCACCATTACGGTTTTTCCATTTTTGGCGGTGAATATATCACCAGGCAAAACAGAACCGTTACCAGGGCGGTTTTCTGCCAAACAAAGTACAGCGGAAACTTGTAAGGGAAGCTTAAGCTTTGCAATTGCGCAAAGCGCCGATAAGGCTGCCGCTGCCCCGGCCATATCGCACTTCATTTCCCACATGGCCGCAGAGGGCTTAATGCTGATTCCACCGGTATCAAATGTTACACCTTTACCCACTAGTACCAAGTGCTTGTTGTGGTCAGCTTTGTTTTCTTTAGTGTCTTTTTTATCACGCCCATCATAGCGCAATGTGACAAGGCAAGGCGGATGGGAAGAACCTTTGCCGACTGTTAATAAGCCAGTAAAGCCCTCTTTGGAGAGTTGTTTATCTTCACGTACAGTAATTTTTAAACCATTGCTTTTAGCTAAAGTTATAGCGCGTTCGGCAAATTTTTGTGGCGTAAGGTCGCTTCCGGGAATATTCACAAGGTCGCGACAGATCGACAAGCATTCTGAAAGGGATGCAAAGTCAGTCAGCAATTGTGTATCACTTGCATGAGAAGTGCCATTGCGTAGAAAAATTATTTCTTCGGGGTTTGCTGGATTTTTTTTATCCTGTTTTTTATCGCTTTTGTAATTATCGAAACGATATGCACTGATACCTAAACCATCCACTAAACTTGCAAATTCTTTCTCATTTCCCCCTTGCAGCGGCCAAACCAATGACTTTAAAGCGCGGCCTTTTAATACCTGCAAAGCTTGGGAGGCAACCAGACGAATTCGATCATTTTCATCCAAGCCTTTTTTTTGGGGCAAGGGAACAATGAGAACTTCGGGATAATTATCAAAGTGACACAGTTCGGGTCCTTCTGGTAATTTCTTTTCGATCTGGGCTTGAATGACTTCGTTAACTCGGGCAGCGATTGGCTGCGGAAGTGCTTCAAAGTAACGCTTATTACCCTGGTATAGAAACACCCAGTGACTCGCAGTTGCGAGGTCAAATGGGCAAGTTTCGGTAACCCGATTTCCCATGTGATTCTCCAAAATTTGCAAAATAGTAGAACTTCCTCACGTCATCTCAAGAAAAGGTCTTTTTGACCCCATTTAAATCATGAAAAATGACTTGGGTCCTCTGTGAGCGATTCCAATTCTTTACAGGAGTAGGAAATATTGGTGCGAGTTTTGCTAAAATTGTTAACAGGGAAGGTTTTTCGACAATTTTGAGCACACATTTTTTACAATTTATATCCTAAACTTATCAATTATTGACAAAAGATGACAAAATAATATGAAAGATTTTATGGTCCACCAGGCCAGAACCCTGGCCGCTATCACTGAAATCAGTAGACTTTTTTCGTCTACCCTGGACTATAAACTTGTAGCCTATCGTTGCCTGCAAAGTTTGTCGAATAATTTGGACTTGGAAAACGGTACGTTTTTAATGCCAAGTCCAGAAAGAAAGCATCTCATAATCCATGCCAGCTGCGGTCATACCCAGGAACAAATTCGATCCACTGTCTATGTAATCGGGGTGGACTTAGTGGGAAAGATCTATAGCACTGGCATGCCGATGGTTATACCTAACGATGATGCATTGGAAGACTTCAGCGCCGATCATAAAGTTAATACGGGTCCACTGTATAAAGTTGGATTCATCGGGGTTCCGGTTTTGCGCGATGGGGTTTCCATTGGTGTGATAACCGCCAATCGTACTCCGCAAAGCAGCACGATGCTGGATGAAGATATCCAGGTGATGAAAACGGTCGCCTCCATGCTGTCACAAACCATTCGCATGGCTGAGATGGTGCGCGATCAAAACGAAAAATTGGTTCAAGAAAATGAAGAGTTACATGCTGAATTAGAAGAACGCTATTTACCCGAAAACCTGATCAGTAACTCTGGAGCTATGGCCAAGACGCTGGAAATGGTCAAACGGGTTGCTGCTACGGATGCCAGTATTTTGTTGCGAGGGGAGAGTGGTACAGGCAAGACCTTACTGGCCAAGTCCATTCATTATTCTAGTCTGAGAAAAAAGAATCCTTTTATGGTGGTCAATTGCGCTGCCTTACCGCCCAATCTGATTGAAAGCGAATTATTCGGCCATGAGAAAGGGTCATTTACCGGAGCGGTAAATCAGCGCATCGGCCGCTTTGAAGCCGCTGATGGTGGAACACTATTTTTAGATGAAGTCGGTGAACTTTCTCCTGAGACCCAAGCCAAATTGTTACGGATTATTCAAGATGGTACTTTTGAAAGGGTAGGCAGCTCGAAAACGATGACAGCTGATGTGCGTTTAATTTGCGCTACCAATGCCAATTTAGAAACTTTAATACGCGAACGAAAATTTCGAGAAGATTTGTATTACCGTTTGATGGTTGTACCTATTAATGTTCCTGCTTTGAGAAACCGCAAAGAGGATATACTGTCACTGGTATCCTATTTTCTTAAAAAATTTACCGCTAAGTATAACAAACGAATCAGTGTTTCACGCGAGGCGATGGATTTTCTAGAAGCGTATCACTGGCCGGGGAATGTTCGTGAATTAGAAAATACTATTGAAAGAACTGTGGTCTTGGCAGGTGGTGAAACACTTGCGGCCAAAGATATTCCCATTTTAAATTCGATGCTGATTAATGAGGATACCCCGGCGCATGAATCCAATCCCGTTGATGTACTCACTTTTTCTCCCACTGCGAATCCAGTGCGTGAGCGGCAGCCCTATGAACGCGTGCCTCTGTTAGAAAAAGAAGTGGTGGGAGCCCTAGAAAAGTCGCGGGGCATTCAAACCCATGCGGCTCGAATGCTGGGCGTCTCATTGCGTCAGTTCCGCTATGCCTTGCAGAAATTCAGTGTGGACGCTGACTCTTTTAGGGCTTAAGGGTAGAAGACCTCCGTTTATATACCTCTACTTAAATAATACTTTGGATTACGGCGGCTATGTGCAATACAAGTGATTGTAATCCTGTTTTCTTCTGGAACATAGAGAATTAGGTACGGAAATGTTTTCACAATTATTCTGTGAGTAGACATGGAAATTTTTTTCCATCTATATGGGTAACCTGACGCATTTTTACTGGATTCCTCAAAACATTCTATAAACCGATCCCCGAGACCATGTTGCTGTTCTTCGTAATACAAATAAGCATCATTAAGTTCTTGAAGTGCAATTGAAAGAATTTCAATTTTCAAATTGAATATTTCTTTAGAGCTTTATCAAGAGATATTGCCTTGGTTTTTCCTTCTTTAAAGAGATTAAATCTTCGATCTGATTCTTTAGCCCATTTTTTCTCAACCTCGATATCTACCGGTTCGAGGCTTTCAGAAAGTTCTTCGATTAATTTGATTTTTTCAAAGTCCTTTAATTTCATGGCACTGTTTCGAATTTGGCGATCAATCATTTATGAACCCTCCTGGGGATTAAATTATACCAATTCAGGAGCTAAATAGTTTCAAATTTAGCATATTCTCTGAACTCGTTTTTACTCATTTTACTCTCACTTAGTCAGCTTGCCTTTGCCTACTTATCTTATAAAGCGTGAGTAGTGAATTAGCCCGATTAAAAGGCCTGGGAATTAAAAGGGTTCAGGCACTTGAAGAGTCCTCAATTGTAGGACTTCGTGATCTTATTTATTACCTGCCCCGTCGTTACATTGACCGAACACAACTTGGCCATATAAGTGATTTGAAGGCCGGTGATGAGGCCTGGATTCTGGCTGAAGTAGAATCCTTCCGACTTTTAGGAAGTTCGGGCCGCTCAGGCCGTTCGCGTCTCGAAGTGATTGTTACAGAAATGAATCACAGCCTCAATCTGATATTTTTTCAGGGGGCAGAGTTCTGGCAGAAACGCTTTAAACAAGGTCAAAAACTGGCTGTTGCAGGCAAAGTGCAGGAGTTTCAAGATACCTTACAAATCGCTCATCCAGAGTTACAGTGGTTGACTTCTGATGAATTACCCAAAACAGAAATTTTACCTCGCTATCGCCTTAGTGAAGCCATGCATGCCAGCCGCATCGACCACAAACGGATTCAGGCATTGGCGTTGGAAGTATTGACAAATTTCACCTTCAGCGATCCTCTAGAACTAGAGTTACAAAGGCACTTTAACCTAATCCCTGAAAAAGCTTTGCTTGAGTATTTACATGCTCCCGACTCCATGCAAAATATTCCGCAATGGATTCGCCAATTGAAAATTCGGGAACTTGTCCCCTTATGTTTACAGTTAGAAGCAGCCTTCGCAAATCGGGCAAA
>JBBQAD010000448.1:0-3180 GCA_038315885.1 Fibrobacteria bacterium
CCTAGACCTGGAAAAAGGAGATACACTACGCCTGAAAGAAACTACTAGTTTTAAACGGAAATTACGTTCAACTGGATTGTTTCGTTATGTGCGTCTGAGCGATAGCCTCTTGGCAAGTGATAGGCGATTAATCTTCCTTGATTTGGAGGAACGGATTCCCGGTTCTGCTGAAATTTCCCTATTCTATGAGAGACAGTTTGGCTTTGGATTGGGCGGTGAGCTTGAGCACAACAATCTGGGAGGGCGTTTTAACAAAGCAAAAATCCGCAGTACCTATGCTCAACAATTGCAAGAACTGGGTCTTTCCTATGGTTCACCCCTATTATTCGGATCGAGCTTTAATTTCGACGATGTGCTTTCCACCCAATGGAGGCAGGATTTTGAATTTCCCTCAGGACCTGATTCAGGCACTGCACTGGGGGACTTTGAGGGTGACTTTACTCTTCGTAACAGTGCGAAAATTTCTCGTAACTTTAATTTTTTCCGCTATGCAAGTGAAGCAGAATTAGTAGGCTCAAGTCGACCTAGCGCTTTGGAGCGAAGTTTGAATTTGAACTATTTAAACACAGTGGTCATGGCATTTTTGGATAATCCAATTCAACCCTCGCGCGGAACACGGTTTAGTCTAACCTGGGGTAATGGTGGACCCTTGATTAAAAACGGAAAGTTTAACATCACTGAATACCGTCACAATTGGCTAGAGGCCACCTCAAGTTATTATTGGCCTGTTTTATCTAGAGTAAATTTGGCTTGGAGATTAGATGGAGGCCGTTTTTTTGGGGTAGGCGAGGTTAACAATGAGCGTTTCTTTCTCGGAGGTCCGCGAAACATCCGAAGTTTTCCTTGGCAGAGTGTATGTCCTGAGATAGTTGAAGACAAAAAATGTTTGGCCACCAATTTAGATGCTGAACCGGCTTATTATTTAGGGTCTTTTGAATTAAGGCTTTTCCCCTTCGATCTGCCCAAATTGTTTTCCAAAAAATGGCATGGACGCCTTGCAGATTTACAAGTAGTCCCCTTTATTGATTATGGTCGCATTTGGGATTTACGCGAAGGCTTCAGTCCTGATGGCGAAGCGGTGGGCTATGGAATGGGTATCCGATATACAATTCTAGCCATTTTCAGTCTACGCATCGACTATGCCATGGGACGCGATGGAAACGGTGACCCTGGCCCCAACCATTGGATCTTTGATCTCGCTCAGGCATTTTGAGAACTGTTACACTAGTTTAGGCGAGTTAACACTTCAGGTCCATTGCTGGTCATTGCCAAGGTGTGTTCAAATTGTGCTGAAGGCAGACCATCCCGTGTTCTGACAGTCCATCCATCTGCTTCAATAAAGATGGCGGCTTTACCCAGGTTGATCATGGGTTCAATGGTGAAGACCATACCTTCTCGAATTTGGGCGCCTCGGGATTTTGAACGATAGTGTAACACCATGGGATCTTCATGAAAGCCACGGCCAATTCCATGTCCGCAGAATTCGCGGACAACGCTAAAATCATGCTCATCGGCAATAGTATTAATGGTGCAACCGATATCGTTGAAGTATGCACCCGGCACTGCCGTTTCAATGCCTTCTTCTAGGCATCGCAATGTCACTTCGACCAATTCTTTTATTTCGTTGGCAGGTTTACCTACAAAAAAAGTTTTGGAACAATCTCCGTGGTATCCATTCAAATTACAGGTAACATCGATATTGATGATATCACCTTCTTTTAGAATATAGATGCCAGGAATTCCATGACAGACAACATCATTAACTGATGTGCACACCGACTTGGGAAAGCCATGGTAATTTAATGGTGAAGGATAGGCCCCAGCCTTAATCGTTTGCTCATGCACGAAGGTGTTAAGTTCTTCGGTACTGACCCCAGGCTTCACCAATTCGCCTGAACGCCGTAAAATTTGAGCCGCCAGTTGACAGCTTTCCCTTAATAAGGCGATTTCTCGTTGGCTTTTAATCTTTATCATCGCTACAGAAAACTCCGCTAGATTGCAGGCCAAAAATAGTTGTTCACTCTACTCCTTGCCTCCACCATTTTGGGAAGAATCGGTCTCAGGGTCTATAATCTTCGATTTTAAGGGGTCTTCCCCTCGATTGACGAATCGCTGCCAGTAAAATTGATGCAAAAGCATGGCAACAACATGCTTGTTCTCTTCAGAATTCATTAATTCCTCCAAAAGAGGAATCATTCTCTGGGTACCCTGCTTGTCCGATTGCTTTAAGTTCCGGTGGGCCTGTGCCAGGTATACAATGGCTCGTTCCCGAATCAGTTTACCGACTTGTTCATCGTCGGGTAAGATTTTTTTCGTGATGGGAATGCGATATTGATCGAGCGTGCGTTTCAGAGCAATTTCCTCCACATGGGTGACAACGGAAATAGCAATTCCGAATTCTCCCGCTCGGGCGGTGCGGCCAGCCCGGTGAACATAGACTTCGCTCTCTTGAGGATGATCATACATAAATACATGGCTAAGGCCGTGTATATCGATTCCACGGGCGGCTACATCGGTGGCCACTAGTATATTAATGTGTCCACTTTTTAGATCAGCTAACATTTTTTGCCGCTGAGTCTGTTTTACATCTCCCGATAAGATTCCCACCCGAAACTCTCGCCCCATCAAAAACTCATAGAGGTAGTTCACGTCGCGTTTTGTGTTACAAAAGATAAGGGCTGACTCGGGATTTTCGGTTTCAATAATCCGCACCAAGGCCTTGTCCTTCTCCATAGCATCGACTAAGTAATACGCATGTTCCATGCTCGAAACAGAGAGTTCACCTGGACATAAGCTTAAAAATTTCGGCTTATTCATGAATTCCGCTGCCAACCTTCGCACACTTGTTGGCATCGTGGCTGAGAAGAGATAGGTACAACGTTGCTTGGGTAAAAATTTGGCCACTCTTTTCATGTCTGGGTAGAAGCCCATCGAGAGTAACTCATCGGCTTCGTCCAAAACCCAGTCGCGAATGGATTCTAATTTAATTGTACCCTGTAACATATGATCGAGAATACGCCCCGGAGTACCCACGATGATGTGAACTCCCTGCTGTAAGGCGGTTTTTTGATCATTGTAACCAACCCCGCCATAGACAGCAACAGAACGAATTCCCAGTGGTTCACCAAATTTTTTGGTTTCTTGATAGACCTGCAGTGCCAGTTCACGAGTGGGGGCAAG
>JBBQAD010000060.1:0-10708 GCA_038315885.1 Fibrobacteria bacterium
CTTAATGTATCTCTAAAGGGAAATTCGATAGCCGACCTTTGTGACGTATCGTTGCTTAAATCAAGTTGTTTGCCACTTAAACTCCAGATTCCAGTATCCAGCCTTTGAAGACCATCTGTATAGTTTCTCCTTTGAAAATTGCCCGACTGGAATTGGTAATACACAAAATCTCGATTTAAGTCGTAACGCGTGTTAACTCCAGAAGGCAATTTATGATAAGCAATTTGCCAGAGAGAATCTGCTAGAAGAGAGTTCCATTGACTTGAATCGATGGCCTTAATCTTGTGAAAAAAACTATAGAAGCGATCGCCTTTTCGAATCATGCGTAAATAGTTGCCTAAAAAGCTGAGGTTGACTTCGAGCGATTCTGATTCGGCAGAGCCTTCATTAGCGAATAAAAAGAGACTGTCTTTAACCAATCGTAGGCGGCCAAAGCTTGATTTCAGTATTTTATCCTGACCTGTAATGAGTCTGTAGCTCGAATCGGCGTAGATTTCCCAGCGATAGGGACTAACTGATCCATACTTTTTTGGGCTGATATCGGTTGGCAGATAGCTGCTATCGGCAGCCCATAATCCCTGCAAAGTCTGTAATTCAGTTACGACTTTTTCATCCAACTTCTGTCGTGCTTCTTCTTCTGGATCACTCAAATTGAGCGAGCAAGCGGAAAAGCCAAGCCAGACACTCAGAGTTAAGGCGGTATAATTCCGCCTGGAAGGAGTAAAAAATCTGAAAAGTGCCATAAACACCCCTGATTTTAACACTCCTTAGGGGAACGAAGCTATGGCAATCCAGATTTCAAAAATTATCGGAAATGGATTGCTCTTCCGTAAAAATGCAGCCCTCGACTGGAACACAATCCATAATTGAACAGGCAATGCCGCATTGCTGCTGATATTCCTTCTGAACGAATTCACTGAAGGAGCTTATTGAATCACGGTGAACCAAGTTAATCGTATTTCCACCGAAGCCGCCGCCCGTCATTCTGGCCCCCAAGCAGCCTGGATGTTGACTTGCCAAACTAACCAGGGTGTTTAATTCTTTGCAACTCACCTCGTATAACTCATCGAGCGAATGGTGGGAAGCTAGCATCAATTCTCCCACCTGTTTCAAATCTTTAGCTTTTAGTGCGCGGGCAGCGGCATGCACCCGCATATTTTCTTGAACCTGATGCAAGGCCCTTTGATATTCTTTTTGACCCAATTCTGCCTTTTTAGACTGTAACTCTTCTAGGAGACAATCCCGCAGGTCTTTCATAGTGGGAAAATATGACTGTAATACGGCTAGGGCCGCTTCACATTCTTTTCGACGCGTGTTGTATTCTGAACTGGAAAGCTCATGATTAACATTAGAGTTACAGAGGATAAAGCAATAGGGGTCTATATCCAGCGGAATGCTTTCATAGGCTAGCGAACGGCAATCTAGAACCAAGCCCTTATTTTTTTGTCCCAGCATGCTGATAAATTGATCCATGATACCGCAGTTTACCCCAGCATAGTTGTGTTCGGCAGCTTGCGAAATCAAGGCACACTTTTCTCGGCTTAAATTGGATTTGCAAGTATGATTACACAGGAGTGACACCGCATTTTCTAAAGCTGCAGAGCTGGAGAGTCCACCCCCTTGGGGAATATTGCCGGTGAAAACCAAATTAAGTGGTTTTAAGCTAAATCCCAGTTTCTGAAACTCAGCCATGACTCCAATCAAATAATTGCTCCAATGGCCTTTTCTTGGTGCTGGCAAATTGTTCACATCAAACTGAATTTCTTCTTGAAAGTCGAGACTGATGAGGGTGGATTGGCCATTACTGGGTCCAGCTGAAATAGCCAGATACCTATTAATAGCAAAGGGAAAGACGAATCCACCATTGTAGTCGGTATGTTCTCCAATTAAGTTAACCCGACCTGGGCTTAAAATCGACCAGCTAGGCTTTTGATTAAATCGTTGTTGAAAGGAGATTTTCGCCTTTTCCATCAATTGCATTTTATTCTCCGAGGGGTTATTGCAACACTCGCTGCAATCTAAGTCCCTCATTGCGCTATAAAAATAAACGATTTTATTACGTAGTTTTTTAAGCTGCTTTTTCCTTCTGGTCGAAAGCGGAAACTATTTTTCCATTTATGCCGACCAATTTACGCAGCGATTGTGCCATTATTGTTCCCTCATTTCAAGCGGCCAAATCACTGCCCCAGCTCCTGGATGCGCTTTGTGAAATCGTGGATTCCAGTCGAATTGCGGTTATAGATGATGGTTCCACCGATGGAAGCGAAGCACTTGTTCAAGCCAAAAAAATCACCTGTCTTCGGCACAGTCAAAATCTAGGCAAAGGCTCGGCATTAGCGACTGGTTTGCAATGGGCTAGGCGGGGTGGCTATACCTGGGCCATTTCATTGGATGCCGATGGCCAACACGATGTATCAGAAATTTTCAAATTTGCGGAATCGAAGGTGGATGACGTGACGGGTTTAGTGGTCGGTGCAAGACCGGTGGCTAAGACCCAAATGCCGTGGCATCGACGGCTCAGCAATGTGCTCAGCACCTCGATGATTACATTCTTGGCTGGCCAACCCGTGCATGATGCTCAATCGGGATTTCGCATGTATCGCAGTGAAATCATTGATAGAGCAAGCATTCCTAAGCGGGGTCGCTTTGAATGGGAAGCACAAGTTCTGGTTTTGATTTCTCATTTGGGGTACAAGATTCAAAGTGTACCCATTAAAACCCTTTATGGTAAACATGGCTCGCATATGCGGATTTTCGCAGATACATTTCGATTCTGTGCTATGTACTGGAGACTCGCGTGGATAGGCTAAAAGTTTTGCGGGAGCAGATGGTTGCCCGTATTTTTGAAAAACTAGGTTTTACGGATGTATTACTGCACAGAGCCATGATGAAAGTGCAGCGACATTTGTTTGTAGACTCCGCCTTGGGCGATCAGGCCTATTTGGATAATGCCCTTCCCATTTCGAATGGTCAGACAATTTCACAACCTTCCATCGTAGCCATGATGACCCACTATCTTGCTCCCGAACTTAATTCAAAAATTTTGGAGATTGGAACAGGATCGGGTTATCAAAGCGCCATTTTGGCGGAGTATACCAATCGTTTGTATACAGTGGAACGCCATCCAGAGCTAAGCAAGATAGCTCAGCTTCGGCTACATAAGATGGGCTATCATAACATCGTGTTTAAAACTGGTGATGGAAGCTTGGGCTGGCCGGCCCAAGGGCCTTTCGACCGAATAATTGTAACAGCGGGTGCTCCTACAACTCTTGAAGCCTTGCAAGAGCAATTGGCTGAAGGGGGTAGAATGGTAATTCCCGTTGGTGGAAGAGAGGTGCAAAAATTATTCTTGTATGAAAAACATGGGGGCCAGTGCAGTGAAACAGATTTAGGCGATTGCCGCTTTGTTCCCTTAGTCGGGAATGGTGGTTGGCGATAACATATGTCGTTGTAAACAGAACTGTAACTGTCTATTATCCCGCTTTAAACATTTCTCCCATTCGATTGCCCAGAAGCCTACCTGAAAGCCAAAGTGCAGCTGCTAATATTAGTGTGCCTACGATTCCCAAGGCTGCTGCCATGTGACTTCCGTCACCCGCTCGGGTCGTCAAGAAAAAGATGGCTTTAGTTACCGGATAATAAAATTCTTCCATGGCCAGGATGAGGGAATCACTTACCTCTAGCATGGAAAATGCAAAAATTAAGATTCCAGCTCCTAAAAGAGAGGAACTCAAAAGCGGAAGATGGACTCTCCAGAGTCTGCCCCAGAAGCCATCTCCCAGACAACGGGCAGCTTCATCGTAGGTCTCGGGAATTTGTGAATAGCCGGCTAAAACACTGCGCACCATAAAGGGTATTCGGCGCACTGCATAGCCAGCAATCAGAAGCGGCACTGGATTTCTGGCCGGGTCTAACCAGCTACCAGAAAAGAGTGAAACATAGCCAAAGGCTAAAATAATACCGGGCAAGGCAAGGGGAAGCATAACAATGGCCTCTAAAAAAATTCTTGCAAAGCCTTTGCATTGAGCAATTAGACGGGCCAACCACCAGCCTGCAACCAAATCAAGCAGGCAGGCGAGTCCTGAGAGAAAAAGACTAACCTGCAAACTGCCTCGACTAAGACGATGTTCCCCGACTTTTTTAAAAAATTCCCATGTATACGATTCAGGCAGGGCTGTCATAAACCAATGATCCGAAAAGCTGAAGAGAATAAGACAGAGTAAGGGCAGGCTGGATAAGAAAAGCCCAAACCAAAGACCCGAGGCAAGCAGCCCGTCTCCAAGTTTTCCAAGGCTAAATGAAGCTGGGGGTTTAGCACCCTTAACCAAGGATTTACGGTAGCCCCTGCTCCAAAATTGGCTAAGCCAAAATCCCCCAAGACCGAATACGCACAGTATTACAGTTAGGGCGTAGCCCATGTCGTTTGAATGAATATCGGTTACCATTGTAAATACTTGATAGGGTATGACCTGTCTAAACTCCAATAAAAGAGGCGTTCCCAAATCGGTAAAGGCCCAGACGAAGGTGAGTGCCATACCCGAAGCCAATGCAGGCCGAAGCTGGGGCAGGGCTACCTTGGTAAAATAACGAAGGTTTCGGCCTCCAAAGTGCAGGGCTGCTTCTTCAGCAGAACCATCCATCTGACTGATGGCTCCCACAATATTGAAATAGAGAATGGGAAATAGGTGAATGGATTCCAGAATTACAAGCCCCCAGAAACCTGAACCCAACCAATCAATGGGGCTATCGATGACTCCTAGATTTTGCAAGAAGATGTTTACAGTTCCAAAGCGGGCAAACAATTGTTTAAAAGCGATGGCACCCACAAAGGGCGGTAGCAGCATTGGCAACATCATGGAGCCCATCAATGCCTTCTTGCCGGGTAAGTTAAAACGACCTAGGGCCAAAGCATAGGGAAGAGCCAGGAAAGTCGATAGCAGAGTAACACTGATTCCGACCAATAAACTGTTTCGAATACAAAGTAATAACACTGGATTTTGTAATAAATTGGTAAAACTGTCGAAGCGAAAACTTCCTTCATTATAAAAGGCGCGTAGCATGATATGGCCTGCGGGCAGTAAAAGAAAATAAGTCAATAGACCCAAAGCTAGGGCATATTGCAATACATGTAAGCTACGCTGAGACTTCAGTTTTCTGGATAGAAATGACATTGATCTAATTTCAGGCTAAGAAAAACGGAGTCTCCAATTTTACTATAAATACTCTGACTATGACTCTGACTATTTCTCTCCTTATGGTTCAATCGAACTTGAAACTTGGCAGCTCCAGAGACGACTAAATAAGTACTGTGGGAACCCAGAAATTCTATGGCTTCAATTTGGCCTTTTAAAACTACCGATTGTTGAAAATCTTTCTCTACAGAAAAATCCTTTTCAGCAGAAGCTAGCGTCAGGTGTTCGGGTCGTATACAAAGGCTTCTGCCAGATTCAATCGCGGTAAATAGGGAGCCTAATTGTTGTGACGAACTATTACGAGGCTCTACCTCTAGCCCTAGCGATAAACAATTCATTTCTCCTAAAAATTGAGCGGTAGCCAAATTGGGGGGCCTGTCATACAGCGATTCGGGCTTGCCAGAGGCTACCAGGACACCATTTAACATAAGTCCAATTTGATCTCCTAAAGCCAAAGCTTCTTCTTGATCGTGAGTGACATAGATGACAGTTGTACCACTCTGGCGGTGAAACTCCTTCAGTTCACGACGAAGTGCCTTTCTCAGATTGGCGTCTAAGTTGGAAAGGGGTTCATCCATCAAAATAATTTTTGGGTCGATAGCCATGGCTCGGGCTAGGGCAACCCGTTGTTGCTGACCGCCGGATAGTTCATTGGGAAAACGTTTTTCTAAACCTTCCAGACGATAGGTTTGAAGTAATTGTTTTAATTTGATTTCAATTTGGTGCTCGGTTTGTTTTTGTACCCGTAGACCATAGACAATATTTTCTGCCAAATTCAAATGCGGCCACAAGGCATAATTCTGAAATACCAAAGAAAGGCCGCGCTTATGCGAGGGCAATGGCCCTAGTTCTTTGCCGTCGTGCCGCATCTCTCCTGAATCCAGTTTTTCTAATCCTGCCAGACAGCGCAACAATGTCGTTTTGCCGCAACCCGAGGGACCCAGCAGGCAATAGAAGCATCCCTCTTCAATATTGATTTGAATATCTTGTAACACTTTTGTGGAGCCAAAGGATTTTTTTAAGCCGACTAATTCCAACATGCCTAATCCCTTTAATTTTTACCGAGCATGGTAGCCCATTGCGCTATTATTCGGTTGCGCAATTCGACATCATTCCATTTCTGGGCATAGCTCTGTAACTCTTCCCAAGCCGCTGGTGCTTCGAAATATTTTAAGTCATTTGCACTGAGCCCGGATTTGCTTAAATCTAGCGGATAGCTGGGTTGTTGTTCCTGTTTATCATGCTTAAAGTGCGTTTCGCTTTGCCTTTGCCTTTGTGCTTTACTCCATATACCGCTGGCATCTTGATGAAAATCAACCATCCAAAGACCCAGCAAATCATTAATAAAAGCCCAACGTAGAGTTGTGAGAGAATCGGAGTAGGCAAAGTTTTTTGGTAACGAAGTATTTCTATCCGATGTCGGTACAGTATCTTTCGAAATAAATACATCGCCTGAATCATAGGGTAGCGCTGTAGTAATTGAAAATCCTTCCGGAATTGGATATAAGGAGGGTAACACTGAAAGACGGTTAAGTGACATGGTCTTGGGTCCACCGGGAATACCCGGCTTATACATCCAGATTTTCTGACACTCTTCGCTAAACAAAAACTCGATAAAATGTTCGGCAATCAATCGGTTCGGTGCACCTTTAAGCATGCCGATGGGGTCAGGAGTGATTACACTTTCTCCTTTGGGAATAACAAATCCAATATTTTCTTCGCCCGCTTCTTCCATCAGAGACCAGGCATACTGATCGATGGCGATGGCATAGGCTACATCTCCAGCGGTAACCATCGGAAGTACGCCCGAAGCTCCCTTGGTAAAATGGCTGGAGTTGGCTGCGATTTGCATTAGCACTTTAAAACCTTGTTCAAAACCGTATCGCTGCAAGATGATTTCGTAAATAACATGGGCAGAACCCGAACCGCGTGGATCTACCGATGCCACCCATTGATTCAGTAAAGGATTACACAAGTCGCTCCAATGTTTTACTTGAGGAAGATTTTTCTTCTGCAATAATTTTTTATTGTAAACAATTCCGAAACCTGAATGTACTACTCCATACCAGCCTTGTGCTTGGGAATAAACTGGAATACCTTGCAGTTTTTCTGGAATATCGATTAGGACGCTGTCGGAAATAGCCTGAGGAACAAGTAGGCCTTCAGTAGCTAAAGAAATAAAGGGGGTAGTGCCGCCCCCAAAGAAGAGATCTATTCCAATTCCTTGAATTTCCTGTTGAGCTGAAAGAGAGGTAGGAGATGTTAAAGATTTTGAAAGTTTTGAAATTTCTTCACTTGATTTGGCTTGTAAATGAGAGGAATCTCTATTTACAGAATTTTCTTCTAAAGATATAAAGCGAGAGAGTACATAACGTAATGCGTCAGAGGTTCCGCCTTGATCGAGCCAGCGTATCTGGGTTTGCGAACCATATTTTAGAAAGTGCCAATTTGAAAAGGCATTCCCAAGTTCAGTGCGAATATTGTCGCCATGAGGCGTTATTATACTGAGATCGGATGACTGGGAAGGACTGCTAACATTGAAAAAATGCAGGGAGCCTAAAAAAATACCCAAGCAAAGCAAGGCGCAAAAAAGCAGCAAAGGCCTTTGGGCTCTAAACATTAACCCCACCGGGTTTGTTCAGTTTCGTCTTCTAAATGGTCTCCAGTTTCTGCAAGATGAAAATTGTGTGTTGCGTAATTGCGAGCTAATGCCGATTTAAAATCTTCCAGACCAATTTTATTTTCAGCCGATACAAATATGGCACTAGGATAATGGATATGAAGGAATTCCAATCTTTCGGGTTCTAACAGATCAATCTTGTTAAATACAACCAATCGATCGATATGGTCGGTACCCAAATCCTGTAACACTGAGGCTGTTACAGCCATTTGTTCTTCGAAATCCTCGGCACTGGCATCGATCACATGAAGAATAAGTGTAGCTTGGCAGACCACACTCAGGGTACTTTTAAAGGAGGAGACCAAACCTTGAGGCAGTTTCCGAATGAATCCAACTGTATCACTGAGTACCGCCGGTCGGCGTGGGCCTAGCCATAATTTTCTTGTGGTAGGATCAAGAGTTGCAAAGAGCTTGTCGGCTGCTAATACAGTTGCCTTGGTTACAGCATTCATCAAAGTAGATTTACCAGCTTTGGTATAACCCACAAGAGCTGCGTGAAAGGTGGGAATACGGCGATTGTGCTGGTTGATCCGGATTTTTTCCAGTTTGTTTAACTTATCCCCCAGTTCTGATATTCTGCGTCGCGTATCTCGTCTATCGACTTCTAATTGTGTTTCACCCGGCCCGCGAGTTCCAATTCCGCCTACCTGTCTGCTTAAGTGGGTCCATTGCCGGGTCAGTCTGGGGAGCATATACTGCAACTGGGCTAGCTCAACCTGCAATTTGCTTTCTGATGTGGTAGCATGGCGAGCAAAGATATCCAGAATAAGTCCGCTGCGATCTAAAACTTTAACTCCATCTAAAATCGATTCCAATTTTCGTATTTGAGAGCCAGAAAGTTCATCATCGAAAATCACCAATTGTACACAATGGAGTTTAACCATTGTTTCAATCTCTCTGAGTTTACCTCTACCAATCAAGGTCGAAGGGTCAAAACTTGGACGTCGCTGCATAACCAATTCGATTACTTCGGCTCCAGCTGTTTCTGCTAGGCGTGACAATTCACCTAAGTGTGACATTGCTTCTTGATTGCTGATATCACCAATAGCCACACCAACCAGAATGGCCTTTTCTTTTTCTTTGCCGAGACTGCGTGTACTCAGTGACATACAATTGCTTTCATTTGCAATTCGGTGAGAGGGGGCGACTTGGCCTTATTCCCATTCAATGGTTCCAGGGGGTTTATGGGTAATATCGTAGAGTAAGGCACCTGTGCCAATATCCTTTAATTGGTGCCATAATTCATCAAGAAGATTGAGGGGAATCTGAAAAAATTTGGCAGTCATCGCTTCGCTAGAGTGCACGGGTCGAATTACTAAAACCGGTTTCGCACATACTACCATCGGCAAAAGTACTACTGGCATTTGCCAAATCTGTTCGTAAAGCCCATTTTCATGGAGAAATCGAGTACAAATGTTATCGGCTAGTCGAAGAAAATCCAACTTATCACGGTCGCAGCGAGCATTAATGAGACAATAAGATTCTTGACCAACCTTACCAATTTCTAATACTGCCCGATTGATTTCACGAAAGCGATTGGTAACAGCTGTGGAAAATTCTTCACACTTATCCCATGATCGAATACCCCGAACCAAAATGGGATGGGCATAGGTACGAGCATCACCCTGCACACCGACGCTTCTGATATGTAATACTTCTCCACGAACTCGATTTTGTTTTAAGAACAGAGCGATTTTGGATTCTAGGCCAGGGTTCGATTGAATCTGAACTTGCTCATTACAGAGAAGTCGTACAGCTAATCCGGGTCCGGGGAAAGGATGCCGCCATAGCAAAGCATGGGGAATGTTTAAATTCTTTCCCAGCTCTCGCACTTCATCTTTGTATAACTCAGCCAGCGGTTCCAAAACCAGACCCCTGCTCATCAGATCCAGAATACCTTGAACCCGATTATGATGGGTTTTGATGACATCCGCACTCTTGCTGCCTCCACTCTCAATAGTATCGGGATAGATGGTTCCTTGCGCCAGAATCCACTCTTCCGGGTTTAGACCCAAGCGCTCCAATTCCATATCTTTGACTGTAAGGAAGGTTTCACCGATTATTTTTCTTTTTTCTTCGGGTAAAACTTTGTCTACCAGGTTTTTTAGAAAGAGGGCAGAGGCGTCTTTGATTCGCAGGTTGTTGAATCCCTGCTTCTTCAAGAACTGCATCACTTCATCGCTCTCATTTTTTCTCATGAGACCATTGTCAATATGTAGGCCCAAAACGCGATCGGGTCCGAGAATTTTATTCAGTAAAGAAAAAACAACGGTAGAATCCACCCCGCCGCTCACCAGCAAAAAGACTTTTTTGCCTTCGCATTGCTGCACTATTTTCGCCTCAAGTAAGGGCAGATAATCGTTTAGATTCCACTCAAACTTCGCACCACAAATAGTGAGAAAATTCTTAAGCAATTGGCTGCCTTCAGGTGTATGGGTCACTTCAGGGTGAAATTGCAGACCAAAAATTTTTCGACTGTCATCTGCCATGGCTGCCACCGGGCAATCAGGTGTGGTTGCAATCGCTTTATACCCGCTCGGTGTTACTGAAACTGTATCACCGTGGCTCATCCAGACGACGGTGTTTTGGCTCATGCCTTTAAACAAGGGATGTTTGGAGTCAATCTGTAACTTGGCGGTTCCGAACTCTTGTACCTCTCCCCGGCTCACTTTTCCATCTGAAAGAAAAGCAATTAATTGATGACCGTAACATAAGCCCAGAATGGGAATTCCCAAGTCCAGCATGCGTCGATTGCAGCTAGGCGCTCCATTCTCATACACCGAATGTGGGCCACCTGAAAAAATGATTCCTATGACATTTTCAAAATTATCAGGTT
>JBBQAD010000312.1:0-4849 GCA_038315885.1 Fibrobacteria bacterium
CCCAGGAACGAATTATGCCAATACCGACCACACATTTGTTGACGATGGAGATCTCATCAATGTTACTCAAAGCCATGTGAGCAGCAAGGCGAAATTCAAAGGCAGCTTTGACTTGGGGCAGTTAATCGATACACGTGAACGCCGGCGAATTGTGGGTGACTATACTGTTAGACCCGAAGATATCTACTCCATGCGAGAGTTTTCGGATACCATTGTGCAGGCCAAAAGTAATTTTGATACCCATGGCTTTATTCTCCACCCCATGTTTCTTTTGCAAGCCCCCAATCATGACTGTGTCACGGCCAACGTTCCTTACCGAGCCCTATTGCCGAAAGGCTTAGAAAATATTCTCGTCACAGGATTAGGAATCAGTGCCCACCGAGACGCTATGCCCTTGTGCTGGGGTTAATGGAAGAATCTTTGGCTGCTCCACTGTTACTCAATGAACTCAGTCAAGCTGAATGGGACTTAGGCTGGAATTACACCGGCATGGGTCAGTTCGGAGCCAGCTCCAGCCCCACCGATGCCCTGATTATGGCAACTGCATATGCTATAAATCTCAGCGATGTATTCATATTGATTCCACACCTAGTCCGTCAAGCCCAATTGTTAATCGAAAGGCCAGCCAGTCCCGAGTTTTCTCATTGTCGCGCTTTGGCCATAGCTTGTGAACGATTAGGAAGCCCTGCCCCAATGGAGGCAGTTGAATTATTAGGAGCACTACTTGCAAGAGAAGAAATGCAAGGGTATCATTTTGATGATTTAGTTATGATGAAATCAAATTTACCAACAAATAAAAATGATACCACACAACGAAATAATTCACTTCGTGAGCTAAGCTTAGCCCCTGCACTGTACCGCTGTGGTGATAATTCGCATCATTTGGGAGAAAATATTTTAAAGAATTACACTCGTGATTTACGCGGCACTTTTGCCAAGCATGCAAGTGAAGTGCTGCTCAAGGGAATAGAGTTACAGTCAAATCGTATTAGTGAACTTAGGATTTACCATAGGAAGCTGTAATGAGTGCCATGATGCGTGTATGCATGCAGCATGGCCGAATGAGTGATGCTATGGGTCCATCATCCCACAATAAGCCAAGGATTCGACCGCACGTTTTTATTTGAAACACAGCTGTTCGCCAGGCCTCACTGTTTCACTGCACTTAGGCGCTCAGGTCAACAGCGTTCCCCATGCCTTGCGGACTGGCAGTTTTCGGCAGAGACTCTGTTAAGCGCTGGGCTTGATCGGCTGCCAAATCCTGCGATTTTTTCAAAAGCGCTGCATCCTTGCTGCTTATCTGGGCTTCTGTGCTGCCTGCGCTGGCAGCTGACTGGTGAGCGGAAACTGAACTCATTGCATCCATACTAAACCTCCAAACCTTTATTGTGCACCGAGGCGGCTAATCTTGAAAGAAAGTATGCAACTTTTTTATAAAGATTTTAGAGCTTTTCGAGAATAATCAAAATTACAGCGGGTGCCCACGTCATCCTCCTTATTTCCTAATAGACAGACAGTCAGACGCATTTAGATACAACTGGAGTAAACTTTCTGAGTCTTTTTAAATGAACTCAAAAGAATAACAGTACTGTACTAATTTTGTGAAGAAGTCCGCTGTTGGATTGGGCTTGGATTAATCCAAGGATATTTATTGGGACTAAATAGCTTTACAATTAAGCTAGAACGAATCTTACTGAACAATGCTGATATTCAGGCGCTTATAGGCCGCTTGGTTAGCAGGGTTCTTGGGCGCTTCTGTTAGCAGCCATTCATACTCTTCCTGGCCCAACAAATTGAATTTGCGAGCAACCATTTCCTTGGCCATCTGCAAAGAAAGACGAAGCACGCGGCTACGCTCGGCATTCACCGCCTCACTCAAACTATCAATCAGCACTCGACTCACTTCTGAAAGCGCCGCCTCGGCTTGAACAAAGTTGCGCAATTGTGCATCGGTCACACGATTGTCACTCGGAGGACTAAATTTAAACTTCTGTTCAATTTTAGGTTTCGCCTCTTCTATAGAGGCCTGGCCCTTGTTCTCTTCGCAGCCAGCAAGCATCAAGAGAAATGAAATAAGCAAAAACAGGGCGAAAGATTTTCTTTTCCAGACCTTAGAAATTCGCAAAAAATTCAGCCTGGAATCCGCACCCGAGCTTGAATGTGAAAAGGACCGAGATTGATTCTGTCGCATGGCCATAAAAATGGTAATGCAAGCCCTTGGAAGCAAGGGGAATTCCTCAATTTAAAGCAAAACGCTGCAAAAGAAGTGGTAGCGGCTCAGGGATTTGAACCCCGGACACATGGATTATGATTCCATTGCTCTAACCAACTGAGCTAAGCCGCCCCAGTGCGCAGAAAGGTAATCTGGCTTTGGGCTGTCGGCAATGGGAAAGCAACCATTGTTTTATTAGGCTGTGCCCCGTCCCTAGGCTTCAAATAGAGGTTACCGACCGGGTCGGGCTCTCACCTCACAGTCCTCGCCCTAAGGAATAGCCTCAGTGTATCAATGGGCTCCGGGCTGCCCGGCTCCATCCCTCACAGATTTTTCTTCGGATTTTTTATAGTATTACTCAGGGAATTGATATCTATATCCCGACTTCGCATACACATTGTGTCGGTGAATGGAAATCAGTGAATCACCAAAAGCTTGCCTGGTAATCAAGGGAATGTTGCGACTTGCAAATTCAAAGGACTGATTAAAGTCGAGCATGTTACTTTTTATTTTTAAATGAGATTGATTTTTTCCTTTTTCGATGGCAGTATACTTAATGCTTGAAAATAAATAAGGAGATTGTATAATAGCACTGATACACGCAACTGTATCAATATTGATGCAGAGTTTTTTCTCTTCTATTTCCAAATGTGAAGAGGGAAACCTGGCGGCCATACGTTGTAAAGTTGCAGGTACAGAATCAACTACTTGTGGTACATTAAACTCATTCAATACAGTTCTTTGCTTGATACTGGCACAGCCAAATAGGTAAATGCAGATAGGTAAAAAAAGGAGATTAATTTGTAATTTTTATGGAGTTTGAATTTTAAGATTTTCATAAAGTTTGAAAAAGTTAATTGGGGCCAGGGTAATTTTTTATGAACTACTTATATGTCGCTAGTTTTTAAATCAATAGCGTTTACTTATGACTTTTTTAACAGAATCGAGACTTTGTCCATATTTCTACTTGCTGTTCAACTCTGGCTAACTTGGCTTCAGAATCAACCCACTTTCCTTCGGTTTCCCTAGGATTAGGCATAACATTTGAGTAGTGTTAATTGTCATGCTTGACAGGGGTCTAAAAAACTCCAATTTTACGACAAACACGATTTCTTGGCTGACTTTTGAAGGTCACATTTTAATCAAATGGTCTTTTTGATTACACAGCTAAGGCCACTTCTGGGGGGATTATGAGAATTAGCAGGCTTTTTACAGCATCCATTGCTTTAGTCGGAATCATTCAACTTTCAACTGCAACGACCTACCGGGTCGACCTAGGTAAAGGGGCAGGGGCATTAGGCAAAATCTCTGCTAAGCAGGTCAGCAGCGCTATCGAGCATGCTGCTTCCCAGCTAAAAGCCGGTGATGCTTTGATTTTACCAGCCCAATCTGAATTCGATACGGTTAGCATGCCTGCCTTGCCATCCGATGTGCAAATTTTTGGTGGCCAAGGTAAAGTCATGAAATTGAAAGGTTTAGCTAAAGGCACCAGCTTTGTGGGGGGAAACTATTCCCTTGATGCCCTAAGTGAAAAGGCTGTTTTAGACAACACCTTTTTCATTCATCAGGGTTCCAATGGTGCACTCTCCCAATTCGGCAACCTCAGCAATACTTATTTCATTGATTACATCGCTGGAATCAAGGCCCTTGGCACCTGGGAGAATGTTACAGGCGTATGGATGCGATACAATCATGAGCATCAGTTCAATGAAGCTAAACCGAGTTGGGATTTTGATTTGATGGGTTCGGGAAAAAATGTCAAAATTTTATGCGCCATCGAACACAATCAAGGCAATGGTCGCCAAGCAGTTCGAATCAGTAATGCAGATGGAATGGCACTGGCAGGGGGCTCTACCGAAAGCGGTTCTTCGTATGAAACTCGGCCGGTGTACGAAATTCTCAACTCCAAAAATGTGTACTTGGGTCATCGCCGCTTTTTCTCGGGTCGCGGGACTAGAGGCGGTGGTGCAACCCGAAGTGATTGGATTGAGGCTTGTAAAGGTGACAAGAATTGCTGGAAGGGTTGGCCCATTTACTCATTAGGAGTTACAAATTCACAGAACATCTACCTTGATCAAATAGTAGACTTGGCAAACCCATTTATTGCCTCAGTAATAATTGATGCCAAATCTACTGTAAACATGTTTTCCATGTCGACAGAAGATAAGTTGCTTCTACCTCCCGCTGCAGCCGGACGAAATATCTTCATGTACAGTGTTACACCGAATTCGATGTCTAATATTGCCTATCATGAGCCTTTGTGGCAAGAACCACGTCGCATCAATGATGAAAATTTGCTCCTCTATTTGAAAGATGATAAAGAGTATGATGCAACCAAAGGTGAATGGACCAAGGGTATTGTGGCTCCCGCTCCTCCGGTCTACCCCAAATGTGACATCCCGAAAATTCCTAACATGCTCTACAAACAAGCGGCCGGCTTTGGCGCTGCAGCTTTAGCTGCCGGAGCGGACCCCACTGGACAGAAGCCTTCCGACGCAGCCTTTGCAAAGGCAATTCGTGAAAATGGAGTCTTAGAGATTCCTGCAGGAACCTTTCTTTTAAATACTGGTATCGATGTTTCCAGTCAAAGTGGCTCGGTAAATATCGTTGGCGCAGGAATGGGTAAAACCATTTTGA
>JBBQAD010000277.1:0-5452 GCA_038315885.1 Fibrobacteria bacterium
CCACATACCTCCATTGTGATATCGTCCAGGTACATATCCGAAATCTTCAGGATAGTAGGGCATGGTTTCTGCAATTCCCCATTGCGTTAGATTTTGCTGAAGCGCACGAAGCATAGATTCACTTTGTTTCTTGGAGACCACGCCAAAGAAAACGCCCACAACTTGATCCTGAAGTAAACGATCATTCGCCGATCCATCTTTCATTATTTCAACGTAGTAGTCCCCTTGCCAAAGACCACCATCCGCCGTGGATTTATTAACAAAGTTATTTGCCTTTTCGAAACGGACTTCAAACTCAACTTGATTTTTTTTGTCTCCCAATTCTTTAGCCATAACAATCATGCCCTTCAGAGAGGCCATGTAAAGAAGACTGGCGTGGGGAGAGTATTTTCTGTTCTCCACGCCCCGCACGTCTTTCCAATCACCCCAATAGGAATGTTGCTGGGGAACCCCAACCCTATCATTGTCGATTAAAGGGAGAAAGTTTATTGCCCTGACCAATGATGGCCACATAATCTTAATGAAGTCCAAGTCACTGTGATATTGGTAATAGCGAATAGTGCGGAGAATAAAGTAACAGTTTATATCAATATCATCACGACGATCGGTTTCTGGAAAGATAACCGTGGGTATTTTTCCGTTTCGCTTTTGTGCCCGAGCAGACTCCTCCAACATTCTTTTTTCAAGACTTGGCCAAAGTAAAACATGTGGTACACATGTCCAAAAAGCATCTCGTTGGTTCATCGCTGTGTAACCCATGGCAATGGTCGTGCCGTCTCTTCTTATTTTAGTCAAAATCGTGGCCGCAATCATATTCCATCTTAAGTAGCAATCCAGATTCTTTTCACCACTTTGAGGTAATTCGTTTCCAAGTAATTCGGTTGCTTCTCTGAGTTGTTTCCAGTTTGAGAAAGCAAATGAAGCTAAATCATCAATATTTTTAAAATCCGCTGCGCTGCGGCCTTCCTGGTCATAAATCATCAGAAGAACTTTGGAATGAGATGTCACTCCTGGGGCTACAACAATGCGTTTTGAGTGATACCGTTCAGTTTTTTGACCGGCACCATCAAAGCGCAAGCCAAACTCTCTTGCAGAAAAGGATTCCTCTACTTCCTTAATGCCCTGGGTATCAATGCCAATTTCGACATCTGCCTCTTGAGAGCCCGAATTGTATACCGAAATATCAGCCATTAAAAATGGTAACGACGTGAATAATTCGTCATTCTTTGCCAATGGAGCCCAGGTCCGAATGACGAACTCAAGGGACTTTAAACGGGAATCAGACAATGTGGCTTGTGCAAAAGGCCAGGATCGAAGAACCTTCACCTTATTGCACTCGTTATCAGCTACTGATACACCCGCGGAGGTGAAATTAAATTGAACTGAACCAATGTCCTCTAAAGGAGTGTCTGGTTGTGGAGGGTTAAAAAGAATCCCACCCCAAATACGCCCCTGCTGTGAAACATTAGCTGCGATAGAAAAGTTTCCAATTGGATATCCATCAATCATTTTTATCCTCAAAATTTGTTAAAAAAAACTTTCCTTGGAGAGTGTTATGCTAATGCTTGCCAATTCCAGATTTTCTAAACCTGGTTAAATTCCTCGATCACAAGAGTAACATCCGGGCCGGTAGTGATTTCAAAATTTCGTGGAGCTTGCAAATTCATTACACGAATGGATTTTGCACTCGCCTCCACATCAAAGCTGTTGCCTGCGCAATGCATCCCACGAACCGTCAAGCCGGGCATTTCATTAGGAAAACATGGAGCGAAGCACAAGCCATCAGCTCTGATTCTGAGCCCCAGAAAGCCGTTCAAAATTAACTGTAGCACTCCCCCAAGTCCCGTGGCAAAGGACATCACTTCGTTCTCAGGAGATTCGGAGGCTGATAGAAATGGCGCTCGAAAATGGGGAAGCAAATCCACAAAAGCCATCCAGGCTTTTTCTGAGTCACCCAATTCCGCAAAAACAACACCATCAATGGCTGAACTCATCATGATTTTGTGCTTAGGGTAACGCCCTGGGTAATAGGAAGCGATCTTTTCTTTTTCAAGCTGTTTCATAGGCATGGAATAGGGATATACCAACAGTGCTGTATCAGTTTGCTTGATAGTCTGTCCTTGGTAAGAGTCGTGCTCATTGAATGTTCCCAGCTCATCGTTGTATGGGTAAAACATTTTTGAACGTATCTCAAGCCATTTTTTTGGGACAGATTCTCCACGTTCGACCAGTAGATCAGATGCGAGTTCAAGGGTTCGAACTGCCGAATAATTTGAATAAGTGTTATTGTGAACAATTCCAGAAAACTCATCTGCACAACAAACATCCCTTAATTCATACCGATCCTGGTCTGCATTGTATACAGAGCGACTGGCAAAATAGGTTGCGCATTCCAGTATAACATCATCGCCTTTTACCCGTCGGAAGGCGTCTTCACCGGCAATCACTCGAAACCACCATTGAGACAGGGCGATGTCTCCGATATTATGTATCTGCTCTGCGGTCACGCCAAGACAAATTTCGTCACCAGTTTCAGCGCTTTCCCAGGCAAAGCGCGCACCCTGTCTTCCCTCGCGCCGAGCGTTTCGTTTAGCACCTTCCAAAGTCTTTCCTCGATATGCAATGATACATTCAGCCAATTCGGGATGAAGCATCATCACAGGAGGAGACATCCAGAGATCCGCGTCCCAAAATGCCCGCCCCGCCCAAGCCCTGGATCCCGTTATTCCGCAAGGCCCTAAGCTCCAGACGACATCTTGCCTCAGTTGAGAATAGAATTGATACAGACAGGCACGGGCTATTTTCTGAACTCCAGGATGAGGAATTTCCAAATCACTTTTCCATAGATTTTTCCATGCTTCGACATGCTGTTGATAAATTTCTGGAATGTTCTTCTGAACCTTATTTAACATGTGCGTGGCCTGGAGTACTAGGTCAGGACCATCTTCTTTTGTGTAAATACCAACGAGTTTTATCACTGTGATGGGCTTCCCCGCCTCGACTTTGAAGCAAATACCTTTCTCTGCTTTGTTCTTGTCAAAATGAGTCCACTCACGGACATAATTTTCAGAAGCAAAACAAAGGCGGGATGAAACAATAAGGGGGCGACGGGATGGACCCTGCCGAAGAGAAAGAGTCATAGCTTTGTCAAAGTTGATTTCACATTCGGACGCATCGGTGAGAAATGAGGCGTCTAGTATATCAAGAAAAACAACGTCCCCCGAAGTATCGGGTGTCACAGTCATTTCCACAACCCCAAGATTTCGGATTGTTCTGGAAAGCCAGGTTCGGATTTTTATATGGTTGCTTTTTCTGTTTCCCCGGCTGTCGGGGCAGGATTGCCAGTCGAGTTCTGTAGTTACGGTTGCGGTCTTTAAGTCAAGCGTCTGACTGTAATTCTTTGTTTTTCCATTAAATCGACTGAATACACTTCTTCCGTCATTGTACCTAAGGCCCGCCCAACGCGGTAGATCCATAAGGGATTCCTTGTCCCAGTGTCCGTGAACTTGCGAACCACCTGAAGCGCCACGGAATCTCGACGATCGAAACATCTCTGGACACTGCCAGCTGCCTTCTCCCTCCGGTGGAACCAAAAGTCCGATATATCCATTCCCGATAAATACATCCCGAGCTGCATCATCGAGGATGTTTGTGGAACAAAGCTTCCAGGGATCTTCCTGTTTTTGATTGTCCTGAATTGAAGTAAACCATTGAGGGGTAAGAAGGTCAGATTTTGTTGAATTGATATTCATTTTCTTCGCTCTTTGGATGGTTAGTTTATCTCAGCTTTAGCCCAATTAAATGATTACTGGAAAGAGGTAAACATTTAGTCCTATTTTGGTATGGGAAAATAAAGATAAAAATGCTGCGAATGCAAAACAGTAAAAATGTCAGGGCAAATGGACATTTTTCATGAATCCTACTCGGTTGTTCCACTGCTAGGTGCTGAATCCAGAAGAATAGACTCAGAGGAATACGATCTAAGTACCTCAGAAGCTTGGGTCTGTCCCAATACTCTTCTACCCTGTAGATCAAAAGTATATGGCCAAGCGGTGAGGCCCGAGTTAAGCTGCCTCATTGGCACTGCTCTTAATTCCCGGTAATCGGTTTTGTGCCTCAGTGCCGTTGCAGTGCGCTTGAACAGATAGGGTGCAGACAGTTGGTGGGAGATAGAGCCGAATGATTTGTCGTGCCCGCCGCCCGCAATTCCGACTTTCACACAAACACGGAAGCTATCACACAGCACCGGACAGTAATTACGCCCGGCAGGTGCATATTGTTCGACAGATGCAAACTCGGGTATGGTGATACTAAAGGGTGAAACATCTGAGGCAAGGCTGAAAGTATCACTTACGATGAAGGTTGCCAATGTATTCCCGTATTGGTGTGCCATGAGCAACACATAGGCGCTAAAAGCCTTGGTCTTATATTCGGTCGCCATTTTGTCTCGATGAAGAGAAATCACGCCTTTGATGGTAGAGCCGACATCTGTAAGGTTGTTGGCTGGGTTAGCCGTGAATTCGACTGTGGCTCGGTCTCTGAGGGCTTTCTCTTTGGCCATGAGATATGCGTCACGTTCATTCCAGGCAGCTTGTGCCTGAGCTGTTTGCAAGCTATCGTACTCAAGGAGCATCTTGGCATACACTTGACCGTAGAGTGCCTTCAACAAGTCAGCGCCGTGTTCGAAATCTTGGCCCACATGGTAAGGAAAGTATCCTTTTGACGGAGTCCACACATCTCCACACGGGCGCCCTGTTCGCTTCGTGTACTCTTTCAAAATCGCTATCGAGCCCGTGTATGTGTTTGTGTTGTTAGGATTACCCCCGCGGTACCGAGACCACAGATAGTGCCCGTTCGCGAAGAGGACTTCTTTGGCACCATGGGACGTGAAATAGTCATATACAAGGAGCATTCGCTTCACGACAAGGTCAATTTGGGCACTGCCTCCAGCTCCTTCCTCTCCATATTTATCACCGACGTTTATAATCATGATCAGATCCGTACTGGCCGGATTGTTCTTCCTGACATTCTTGGGCCAGTTGGGATCCAGGGCCCACCCGCCGATCTTCCCATCTTCTCCGACTGGGAAGGAATTGTAACCGCCATCGTGAGTAACAACGGTTAGCATTGCATGGTCGACTCCCGCTAAGCCGAGTTGTTGCTTGATGTAGATATCATTTATTTGCCAGGACTGCCCATTGCCGTGGAAAATCAGCTTGGGTTGCCCATCAAAAACTTTGAAAGCATGGTTGATGCTAAATGCCCCAAGCAATCCGGCGAGGACAATGGATTTTTTGATTAAGCTTGTGAACATGTTCATATCCTTACTTTCCTAGGTTCACTTCTGCGTGGTCAGTGGCAGATGCCAAATGGGGAGACAATAGTGTACGCACTAATAAATCAGTAACACTAAAATAGATGAAATCTTCAAATTCACCCCCTATATTTTCTG
>JBBQAD010000231.1:0-6103 GCA_038315885.1 Fibrobacteria bacterium
AAAATATTGGTCATTTCAACTTTATAATTGCCCGATGGGCCAGAGAATTTCCAGGTCATCTTAGCAGAAACATTGGTTCCACGCACAATTTTGCTAACTGCTTCTTCTGTGTGAATAATGTATCCACCCATATCACTTACCCAGACATTGTCTCTCTTGGCGTTTTTTGGTTCTAACTTGGTATCGGCTCCCAGCGCCATACCCTGAAGCCCCAATATTGAAAGCATTCCCGCAATTCTCACAATTGCAGCAGTAGTCTTTTTCACACCTCACATAAAATACCCCCCCCAAAAACAGAAGCCCAATAAAACTCCTGATGCAGATAGGTTAAGAAAGATGGCATTCTTTGATAGCTAAATTTATTGTACGAAATACACGATAAGTAAAGAATGTGAAGATTCTGAGGAAACTATTGAATTGGAATGGCTTGATGAGTAATGCTCGTCACCTATTGAGTTACAACTAATTTTGTCTTGATATGTCCCATATGCCTTAAATAGTAGGTTCCAGGAAATAATTTCTGCCCCTGGGCATCAATCAAATCAATCGCACTAGTTTGATTGGTATTAGAATGATTAACACTCACAATTATTTTTCCATATTCATTGATAATATCAATACTTGTGGATGCTGCAGATTGTTTCATTAGCAAATGGAGACTGTCACCCCGGGAAACCGATAGGGGATTGGGATAAGCAATTAATTCATTCTCTAAAGACAGGCTCTGTAGGGTCACACTGGCATTTGCTGTATAACTCCCGTTAGCAACTACGAAAACCAAGGCTCCCTCATCATTGCTGCTTAGTTCAATGCCTTTGGATGCGCCACTTGCAAGGGCCATTGGATTTTGATTTTCTAAACTGACCCAAGCAAGGGAGGGCTTATGAGTTGAAAGTTGAAGAAACATTTTCCGCCCAGTCGGCATATTTTCCTTTTCATCCAATTTTCATCAAGCTAGGCCCTTAAAGACATGTTTATTTCCTAAGCGCAAATAAACTGTGGGGAATTATATGCCAATGTTCAGATGTTTCGGAATCAAACTGTCTTTTACGGCTTTAATAGTACTGATTGCATTTAATGTAAATGGCTTCTCCAAAGCCCCAGCAGCAAAAATCTATATGCCATTTTTTGAATTGATCAATGATCACCTTTGGACGCTAAAAGATGCTAAAAATGACTGTTTCACGGATTTTTTTAGCATGTAGTAGTGGGCAATGAGGTGATGAGCAGAAGCTTTAAATTTAGAACCCTTATTTGGGGGCTTTTTTCATATTACACTGGCCTCTATTGGGCATGGTATTTTCCCGATAAAGTGACAATTGATTGTTCAAGTCATTCAGTATCAAATGCAGAAAATGTATACATCAGTCCCTGGGATAGCCCTCGACAAAGTATCTGGTCAAAACCGATGACGACCCTGCCCCAAAAATAGCGCATTAGCGCAATAGCATGCTTCATTGACTAAATTTCAACTGTCAAGTGTCGCCCTTCTGATAAGTTTATCCAAGGGGATTAAAACGGGTAAATGGGGTTGCGCATGCAGAAAAATACTAATGCCATTAATAGATACAGCATTCAATTACCCTTTCTATTACTGGCTTTACTTTGGGCAGTTAGTTCTGGTGTAACAGTCGAGACGGGTCAATATGAGGTTACAGAATTAAATTTCTCCGGCCCACAGCAAAGTTCTACAGACAAGCCCGCTGAAGACATCAGTTTTTACACTGAATGGCAACATGAATCCGGTACCCCCAAATATAAAATTTACGGATTTTGGGATGGTGATGGCAAGGGCGGAACCAGTGGCAATGTATTCAAAATTAGATTTACACCCACCAAAATCGGTAAATGGACTCTTGTCAAAACGAGTTCTTCAAACAGTCAGTTAAATGGTGCCCAAGAAGGAACAGAGGTCAACTGTGTGAAATCTTCGCAACATGGATTTTGGGAAAGGGAAGGCATATGGTTTAAACGTTCGGATGGATCGCATCAATACATGGTTGGCAATGTTCACTATTGTATGATAACATCCAATACAGCTCTAGAAGACGTCTCAAAAAATAAACCGTATTACAATAAGATCCGATTTTTTCTCGCCCTGCACCCACAATGCCCCTCTCCCATTAAACCTTTTTTTAGCTCGAGTGGTTCGGGATCAAATGCGGGTACAGATGCCGTGCGACCCAACCCGGCTTATTTTAAAAAGGCCGATGATATCATTCGCAGTGCTGCCAAAGATGATATGATTATCGATCTGTATATGGAAGGTCAACAATCGGCTATTCGTAAGGACGCATATCTTCGCTATTGTGTGGCCCGATTCGCTAGTTTCCCAAATGTGTGGATGCAGACCGGTGTAGAATGGGATGAGTATATGAGCGCCTCTGATACAAAGAAAATCGGAGAAAAGGTTCAATCTTATTTGCCCTATAGCACTCCTTTGTCGACGATATCAACACATAACTGGAGTTCCTCTCTAAACGGCCCCTGGACCCATGCCAATATTCAAGGCAAAGTGTTTGGAATGAAAAATTCGACCGATGCCATAATCAGCACTCACAAAACAGCAAATAATATTGTTGCCAATAACGATGACAATGGCCCCAATTTTCAAGGTTTTGGTGGTACCACTCGTGAAATGGAAACCGAGCGGATTTTGGGCTGCTTTTTGGGAGCGGGCTATAGCGGCACTGGATATAAAACGTCTTCGAAGAATGGCCAGTATTGGACGGGCGGATTTGACGCAAATAAACATAGTTGCAGTAGCGATTTGAAGTTCTTGAGAGAATCGGTCGATCGTTACATTCAATTCTGGAAAATGCAGCCTGGAGAAGGAAGCTTTTCTAACAACTCTGATTTTGTTCACATGGGTTGGAAGGGAAATCAATACCTTTTGGGATCCAATAAAAGTCGCAGCGGATTAAGCACGCAGTTACCCCCAGGGACCTGGGTGGTTCGCCAATTTGATTTAATGCAGCACCAGATGATTGTGTTATCAAATGGCGTTTCTGGAAGCTATACTTTTTCTACTCCGAATTCAAAAGCGGCAATGACACTTTTTACTCTTAAAGAACTGGATGACAAGCCAAATGTAACTATAGCCAGGTCGAACTTAGTACCCCGAAGGGTAGGCTACGCGCTACCGACAATTAATCTCGATGGGAATACAGGTAAAATCCATTTTGATGGCCAAAGCGGAATAATTCAGATAAAGGGCTGCACGATTAACGGAAGACAAATGAATACATCCAGACTGCCACACAATCTCACCAACTCTGGGGCAATTCGGGAACCCTGATCCTGCTAAAGGTCACCAAATTTTATTAGTCGAATGAGGGGCAGTCCTAATTCGCGGGATGCTTTCAAATCAATCTCAAATTCTAAGACCCAGTCGTTAAAGCTCTCTTCATCCTGCAGTAACTGGATTACTCGCAGGCTATTTCTATCTGGCTGCGCTTCAACCAGAGTATGCCGCAATGCTCTGCCTTCGGGATCGAGGCGAAACAAACTATGTTCTTGACGATAGTGAGTATAACAGTCGTATAATTTGGAGGCACTCCAAACTATCACTTCTGATTTATTTTCATCGGTGATGTCAAGACCATTAGTGCTTTTCAGTCTCTCTCCATTTAGCCACTCGTCATCAATCCCTTCTGACAGGGAATCTAAGGCTGCCTCAAAATCTTCACGCGCAAGAGCAGCCATAAAAATAAAGATGCGAGAGCGAATCATAGCAGTAAAGGCTTTGCTGTCACGAGTGATATCGTTGGCGAATTCAGCAGCTCCCGGTGCGAGGAGTTCATCTAAGATAATGGGCACAAAATCAGGATTTTGTAGGCGTTCCCATTCCTCCAAGAGGCTAGAGTCGACTCTCCGCAGCATTTCGGAAAGCCACTGTTCAGCTTCTATCAGGGTTTCCGGTTTGATGTTATCAGGAACTGTATGAGACAGTGTTTTGTAAACACTATTGATATGGCGAAGCAAAAGTCCTTCGCTTCTTTCTAATCCATAGCGTTTGATGTAGCTTGAAAATGTGTAATAGCCTTCTAGCATTTCCCGAACGATTGATTTAGGCCGAATATTATCACTACCTACCCAGGGATGTTTTTCACAAAAGTTGTTGAAGGTACCATAAATGAATTCGCGTTGCGGTTTCGGGTATTCCATTTCTTCTAGTTCAGCCATCCGTTGGTCGTACTCAACCCCTTGTGCCTTTAATTCTGCGACTCGTTCACCTTTTAATCGGTCCAATTGCTTGCGCAAAATCAATTCCGGATTTTCCAAAATGGATTCGACCAAAGTGATCACATCCAAGTGATACTCAAGACTTTCTGTATTTAAAAGGGGCAGTGTATCTAAGAGATATAAGGAAAGGTTTTGATCCATGGAAAAGTCGCGCTGCAAGTCAACGTTGATACGAATTTTATTTTGAGCCTCTCGCTCCTGGGCTGGAATTATTTCAATAGTTTTTTGTTCCACCAAGGAGCGAAAGAGTTGAAATGCCCGTTTTTTGTGCTCTTCTTTTTGTTTGACTGTATCATGGCTATCGGCAATCAAGCTTCGCATCAAGCGGCAGCCATCTTCGGGCCGAGATAGAACATTTAACAGCATAGCGTGGCTGACCTGAAAGCGTGAAACCAGTTTTTCAGGTGAGCCGGCAATCAGTCTTTGAAAAGTGCTTTCATCCCAGGGTACATAGCCTTTTTCGGGGGGCTTCTGTTTCACAAACTTGCGGCCTGTTTGCGCTGACTTGGCCGCTAATTTCAGATTTTCAATCACATGCTCAGGAGCCTGCGCTACCACGTATCCAATGCTGTCAAAGCCCTTGCGTCCGGCCCGTCCAGAGATTTGATGAAAGTCTCTGACTGTTAATATTGCCGTTTTATCTCCACCATATTTACAGAGTCGGGTAAATAATACGGTGCGAATGGGTACATTGACTCCGACCCCCAATGTATCTGTACCACAGATCACTTTAAGCAAGCCCTGCTGCGCCAATTTTTCACTTAAAATGCGATACTTAGGCAAAAGTCCGGCGTGATGCAATCCGATGCCTTGCTTTAACCAGCGTTTGATGTCGGGACCATAGGGAGAAGAAAAACGGAAGCCTTCTAAGGCCTTCCCGATTGCTAATTTTTCTTCCTTGCTGCACAATTCCAAACTGGTGAAATTCTGGGCGTTACTGGCAGCATCGGCTTGCGTGAAGTGAACGACATACACCGGGGCTTTGTTCTCGTTTACCAGATATTGTAGGGCGTTTGGCAAGGGATTCTCTGAATAAGTAAATTCTAATGGAACAGGGCGCTCGACTGATTTAACTGTAACACTAGGGCGGCCATTTAAGCGCGTCATGACTTCTTCGAAAAACGAAGTTTCTCCTAATGTTGCCGACATCAGCAGAAATCTTGCCCGCGGCATAGTTAACAGCGGAATTTGCCAGGCTATCCCCCGCTCTCTGTCAGAGTAATAGTGAAACTCATCCATCACTACATCTTCAATCGGGCAGCGGGCTCCTTCGGAGAGGGCCATATTGGAAAGTATTTCAGCTGTACAACATAAAATGGGGGCATCTCTGTTTACAGTAGCGTCACCGGTAGAAAGCCCTACGTTTTCAGGTCCAAACTCCTTACAGAGAGACATCCATTTTTCATTTACCAAGGCTTTAATGGGACAGGTATAGACTGAACGACGCCCCTGCGCCAAAGCCTGATAGTGTAACACTGAGGCCACCAGTGATTTGCCTGAGCCGGTGGGCGTATTCAAGATGACATTTTTGCCCTCAAAGAGTTCCAGCGCTGCGGTTTCTTGGGCAGGGTAGAGGGAAATCCCCCGCAGGGAGGCCCAGTCCACAAAGCTTTCTAAAAGAAAGTCGTTATCGGGAAAGCTTAGGGAAGCCCCTTCCTTAGTTTTAAAGGTGGCAAGAATCTCGCGGAAGGTGGTCGGTTGCATAGTTTGAGAAAGTCTACATTACTCTTGAGATATCTCAAAATTTATATCCAATCATGTCCAATTATATCCAATTATATCAATGAAAACGACTCCTATGAAAAACCCCATCAAAAATATAAGCCCTCTTAATTTCCCCTGGAAAACCCCAGACCCC
>JBBQAD010000163.1:0-7699 GCA_038315885.1 Fibrobacteria bacterium
TTTTGCATTAAATGTGACTACACCTATGTTGACTTGGTCATTGCTTTTGGCTAGTGCTGAATCAAGAAAACTTTTAAGGGCAGGGCCTCTTAGACTTTTAGGGTCACCGCTTATGCAACCTGGGTCATTTAAATAATCCATAGGATCCGGATCAGGGCAGTACCGGGGAATATTGTCTACAAATTGACGAACATCCATCGAGCCAGTGTTATCCATGATTAACACAAGGTCAGGAGCCGTGGTTAAATTTGAGGCATCAGTGCAAATACTAAAAGCGTCCTGACGAATGCCCAAATGTTCATCAGGAACATTTAGAATTTTACCATTGTGTGCTTTTGAATCCAAACAAACTTGAAAGGGTTTGAACTCACAAAGCTGTTTTTCTTCTGCTTGGGATGGCAAAACAAAGCCAACAAGTATTACTGTTGCCATGGCAATTTCAAAAATGCACTTCATTATAACCCCTATGTAAATAAAATTATTTAGCCTTCAACAGATGGAGTGTAAGCCCCTCCAGGAGTACTAGGCATTTTTTCTGAATCAGATGGTAACCCAGTTCTTATTTCTGTTGAATCAGGACATTTTTTTTCATCCACATTAATGGTATCATTTGCGTCTTTTGATGGGGAGGCATGCACGGATGCCATCATTGCTTTTCCAAATCCGGCGTCACCAAAAGCCGATACTCGCATGGTTAGGCGATAAGAAACAAAAAAATTCCACAATGGATATAAACTATTGGGACGATACAAGGAGTCCGTTTTTGGTGAATTCTCCAGAAGTACATAGTTGTGTTTATTTAAATTATCGTCGCTCGATGTCGCTATTGCCACAATATCACTCTCATTGCCTTTAAACAATACTCCGTCGCCGCCACTTACACCTAAGGTACCATAGCCACTTTTAAATTTTGAGGAGGCAGAGAGAAGGTCAATTTTAGCGTGAAAAGCAAGGTTAGATTTTGCATCCAGTAGTTTTAATTCTACATGATCACTTTTATAAATATCTGAGAATCTATGCCCCCGACGTGGGCTCCAGCCTATGGAATTCGTCCCATATGAGTTATCAACAAAATTCCGGCTGAAGATAATCATAATGTCAACTAAATCGGAACCATCGGAGGACTTTCTGAAACCATGCATAATTTTAACATAAGGCAAATATTCACCTTTGGAATTACTTCCCCAAAAGCATTGTTGACTAAAATTTGTTAAAACAGGAGGAGTGTTTTTCTCTGCATTGTCTGAATACACAGTTGAGGCATCTAGTCCACCTGATGTCCCTGAAATGATGACATCTTTTCCAGGCGTCTTTCCTTTGCTAATTGTCAGTGAGGAGTCGCTGCTTGTTGCCGAACCAGAAATAATGGTTGAATTATCAGATTCTTCATTTGATATATTACATCCGATTAATCCGCAGCATGTGATCACAATACCAATAATTAAAGATGTATTCGTATATTTTCGATTGGAATCATTCATTTTCGATACCCCCCCCTAATGTCACTTAAGTATAAACGCTTGAATACATTTAACAGGCAATCCGAGATTTTATATTGAAAAAATCCGATACATATTACCCCACTCAATAGTGAAAATGCCTCAAATTTTGATGAATTCTCTAAATTCTTAAAGGTATCTGGGCCTGGGGGGCCCTTCACGTTTTCATTTATTCTTCAATTTTTATGATTATCAAAGGCTTTGCTGGTCGATATAGTATGGATCGAGCCAAAAAGAGTTAATTATGGTAACACAAAATTAGAACGAAGGGCTGTCCAGAATTTAGTTATAATGGTGGTCCCGTTTAATCGTATCTCGCCGCGAAATTGGATTAAAATATCGATTCGATCTCCGGTAGCAGGAGCGACATTAACTCCTCCCACACTTCGAAAACCTCCATAGTTACCACCCGGTGTATCATCACCGCGATATTTACAGCCATTAACACGGTCTGAGCGTAGCGCATCATTGAGATACAGATCATCAGGCGCGGAGCCACGATTGCGATGACCAAAATTAATTGAAGCTACGGTTGTGTTTCCGTCTTCAGTAAAATTTCGGGTCAGGGTTCCAGATGGTTCATCAGCCAACCAGGAACGCATATCATGAGTTACTCCGCCCTGGGTGTGGTCAAAATGACCGCGAATAAATTGTCGATATTCATAATCATGACAGTTACAGTAACTCGGAAAATCGGCATTCATGGTAAAATGATGAGTCATGTTTGCACCATTGGCCCGAGGAACGATATTTTGACCATCTTGATTAATCCAGAAGGCGACCGGGCAATTTTCGTTGTTTACATCGAGGGCTTCATTCTGAATTTCTGTAATTAACCATTCGTAGGTATCTTCACCGATTTTACCATCTTTGGAGAGTCCATAGTTCTCTTGAACGCGGGCTATTGCCCGAATATCATCTTCATTAAAAGTGCCAGTTTGTTCTGTGCCAACGATGTCCTGAATTTGCCGCGTGTGGGTATCATCAAATCGGTTGCTATTAAAACGGAGGGCAGCCCGGATTTGTGCATCGGTGAGATCATCCTGGGCTTCGGGAGTCTCTGCAGGAGGAGGGGTGGCCAGTTCCCGCTGGATTGTACGCGCCACACCTTCACCTTGTTGGGCAACATGACTGAGCTCATGGGCCAGTAAGTGTTTACCGGGTCCACTTTCGGGCTGGTAATTTCCACGACGAAAGGCGATATGGGAGCCATAGGTAAAGGCTTTGGCGTTTAGTGTTTTATTGGCGCGATGGGCAGCTTCATCGTGGTGAATGCGAACTTGGGAAAGGTCGCGACCCAGTCGGGGTTCAAAATATTGGCGAGTAGATTCTGGTAAAGGTTGACCGCCACTTAAATTCTTCGCATAGGAACCAGCTTGGTTGAGTGATTGTTCCGTAGTAGATGTATGCGAAACAGCATTCTCTGTTGAGACCTTCGATCGGAAAAGAAGAGCAGCATGGGACTGTTCTACTCTTCCACCTGCTGATTTTTTCTTTTTGTCATCACAGCTGTTACACATACGGTTTAAGTTAAAGCCGGCTGAATTGCCGCTTGCGATGTGAACAGATTTTCCCTGGCTTAAAGCATTCGCACTTCGTTCAGCTTCTCGCTCCCATCGGTCATTGGGTTGAGAAACAGCAACTCTGCCTGCTTGAAGAATCGGACTACGGCCACCACCCTCTCCTAAGCGTTCCTGTTCAAATACTGGAGCAGAATTTCTGCCGGCAGGACTACGACCTTTAGCTGAATTTTTCGATTTCCTTTCGCTTGAGGATTTTTTATTATCGCCTGTGGCTATCGTCTTTGACATACTCAAATTGCCTTATATTCTGTTACACTATTGAATTTTATTCACATATGATGATTTCTAAACAATGCAAAACAATGCCAATCATTTCTAGTTATGGGTAAAGAACTTATTCATGATCCAACCAGACTTTCCTTTATCTGAGCCTTCAGTGACTTCGACTTTGGACCAACTATTTCCTTGGCGCAGTAATTTTACTTTGGTTCCCTTGGGAAGAACTTTTTTTCCGGTGATCACTGCGGGATCGTCTTCAAGTAACACGCCTTTGTCATTCACCTCACCTTGAATCGAATCAGCATGTTGCACTACCATAGAGGACCAGCGGTAGTCGACTGCATCTGTATTTGATTTTTCCTGGTTCCATGCTTGCTTTTTACTGGCAGGTCCATACATATCGAAATAATATTTTTTCCCAGAATTATGGTAATCTTCCAGAGTAAGATAATCCTCACCTGAAGCCATCAGATTGTATCCAAAATGAAAATTATAACCAATTCCGGTTGAGCCGGGCATGTCTCTTTCGCTGCTTATTGTTACACTTTGGCCCATTTTTGGAACGGCAAAATCATTGATGCCATATTTTTTAGAAAGCCTTTCCTTTTCGCTTGCACTTAAAGCATCCCAGGCCTTCAATGCATCGACTCGATTTAGAGTCTTATTAAATTCCCGGGCGAAAATTCGGATATAAATTTCTCCTGAGAGATCTTCTGTGGTAGAAAGATCACCGCCGGGAGCGAGGTCATCGGCTCTGTAAGTGGAAGGTGCAGTGAACTCATCCGTGGTCCCCCGTTTATTTGATGCGACAAATGTTTCATTTCCGTAATACTCTGCCCCCAAATTTTGCTGACAGGCGCCGCCACAATCATCTTGAGTTTCTAATTCAGTTCCTGTAACACTATCTATCATACGGAACTTGCTCAACGTAACATTAGAACCTCCAGTTGGGGCTTTGACCGTAACGTCTTTGCCGCTGAGCTTTTCAATTTTAGCCTTGGAATGTTGATCGGCTAAGACTTTGTTCGAATCAGTAATTTTTGAAGGCAAAGCCCAGGCTTCAAGGCCGTGATCGACTACGGCCATTTTTCCGTCATCAGCCAAACGATTGTATACTTCGCCGGTGACTTCGGTATATTTTTGCAGAGGGGCTTGCGCAGAAGGGGCTAGTGAATCTCCTAGATGCGTCGTGTTTTTTAATTTTGACGAAGGGGGAAGCAAATCAGCGGCGGATTGATTGTTTACGACCCGGTCAGCGATGGCATTGGCATTTTGTTCATAGACATCCTTGCCACCTGGGGCGCGACTGTAAAATTGTAATCCGGCCTGCTGCTGAAACACATGCGCGGCTTCATGCGCGGCAACATGCAGGTTGGGTCTATCCCCAAAGACGATATGGTTCCCTCTTGTAAAAGCGCGGGTTCCCAGTGAATGTGACACTTGTTGAGATTCTGTTCCACTATGGGATTTTATATTTCGCAGGTCATAGCCAGGCCCAAAGGATTGTTGAATTCTACTTAAGTAGGGTATGGATTGGGAGGGATTGGTTAAGGCTTTCGTACTACTACTTTGCAAGCCACTCAATTTAGAAGGATGTCGCCCAAAAGCCTGATTCAAAGGCGAACTTGTATTTCGCTTTACAATCCCTTTTGAAGGAGATATAAATTGGCCAGGAGAAAGCATTATTTCACCTGGCTTCTTTTGTTGGCCTCTTTGATAAATTCTTTCGCTTTGGTATTGGATACGCTCAATACTTTGGCAACATCGTCTGGTTCTGAATTGGCCAGAGCCTGGAAGCTGCTTATGTTATTCAGCACCAATGCTTCAGCTTTTTTCGTACCAATTCCGGGTATGTCAGAAAAATTATCGGGAGCTTGGGTTTTATTCCCTGGAGTGGAAGCCGAAGATCCTGCTTCTGGAGAGGGGGAAGGGGATTTCAGGGTATCGGCTTGACCTTTACTGTTTGTATCTCTAGTATTACCGGTATTACTATTACTTGTAGCTGTTGATTTTCTGTCGATAGGATTATCATTGGCTCCAGGTCCAATAACTCCTTTGCGCAAACTCCCCACCGGAATAATACCATCGGGAACTGTAAGTTTTATATCTAAACTGCGGGCGCTGCGTTGTAATCTTAATATTTCTTCCGATCGGCCTTGCAGAATTTTCTCTTTTCTTGCAACAGCCTGAGGAAACATATCACTGGGTAAGGAAATCACAAACTCGGTACCCGATGGTGTTTTATCTTCAAAGGACTTTGCCGTTCTTGTCAGCATTTTTCCTTTGGCATCCAAAACCTCGATATACACTTCGGGAATTTGATCGGGATCGTCAAAAGCAGAAGCAGGGAAATGAAAAGCGAAATTTCCGGTTAGGTCACTGGTTGCCTGACCCAACAAATCGTCTCTTTCACGATCTAAATCTACTGCTTGTAGTGAAATACCTGGGAGACCTTGGGCGTCTTTGGTGTCGACTACGCGACCTGAGATGCTAAATCCAGTAACACGATTATTAGTATTCGCATTGTTTGTTTGCCAATAGACTTGTACAGGCTCGTTGCGTAAAAGCACCTCGGCTCTTTTGACAGTTAGCTGCGTGGCGGCTTGTTTACGTACAGTATAGATTTCAGCACTCTCTTCATCTACTGTAGCCTTCTGAGCCAAAGGCTCTTTCAGCACTTTGTTTACATCAGGGAAAGCATCCAAGAAGGGTTGATCGTTTTCAACATACTCTGCTGCTTGATTTAAAAATCCCTGCAAGTCGTTAGATTTTGTGCTAGTGTTGGATTCTGTAGTAGTACTTTTTTTAGTTGCCATAATTTATGCTCCAAATTTCTATTCAGCTTCAATTTATACCCTAAATAGTCGCCGGCACATTGTTAACATGAATCAGTGTCGGTGAATTTTGAATGTCGATGGGTGCAGTAGAGACATTTCCCTGTACCACTCCCTGTTCAATTGTATTTATGATGGCGGCGATTTTACCGTTAACATCACATTGGTTTAAGCCGGCGCTCAGTCTGCGCACAGTTTTACATTGAAAGGCCATCTCTGTACCTCGCCATGAATTCGCGCTTAGGCTTAAAGATTCCAGATCTTCAATTCTTGTAGAGGGTGAAAGCCCGGCACTGCCTTCGTTTATCATGTTATTGGCCATTATAGCGCGGGGGAGTTCAGCAGAAAACTGTAACCCTTGCTTCTTTTTGACTTCTAGTTCCATTACGCTATTCACGAGAACTTTTCCATTTCCTGCCCCCTGCCAAAGTAGAGCCATACCGCGATTGTTTTCAATGAAATTCCCCAAGACCTGAACGCTTCCTGCAATCTGTCTCAGTCTTACACCGCCGTCTGCCGAGCTTCCACGCAGGCCTCCATTGGCAACAACGGTGTTATGGCTTAAAACTAGACCTAGTATGCCGAGCAAGTCGATGCCGTAGGCTGACTGGTTCGACTCCCAGCCGCAATGGGTCACCTTGTTATCGTTACAGACTAGTAGAGCAGAACCGTTCACATTAATTCCACCTTTCTGTATACTGAAACCACGGGAGTCGCCACAGTTTGTAATACTGTTTCTTTGAATACTGAGTTCGATAATCATGGCCGATTCGGTTACACAGATCCCTGCTCCAGCGCTGCCGCTAATTCGATTATCCAAAATGGATACCCCGCTCAGCATTTCAGGTTCTTGCCGAGATGCAAAGAGTGCGATTCCATGGCCCATACCGCCAACAACTTCGTTGCGATGAATGCTGGTTTGGGGAATGCGGGCCAAGAGACGCGACATTAAATCTTTAGAGTTAAATTCTGCCTCTTCGTTCCCACCATTTTTTTCAGTTAAAAAGTCGAGATACAATTCTAGATACATCAGTATAAGCAGATCCTTGAATCGAATCGATACTTGAATACCTCCAACGGCCTCTGTATCACCTCGCTCATCTTTGGCAACAACTATTCGGTTGTCTTCAATGGCACAACCAGGCGAGCGGACCAATATTCCCCGGGAATCGACCAAACTAAGGAGAGCCGCAACCCAGGCAGTAATCGACTTTACCAATGCTTCAGAATTGTTACTCTGGTTATTCTGTAAATTCAATTGGAATGCTGCACTGGTGGCTTCAATTTGCGTTTCACCCCAGCTTCCCTGTAACTCGGAGAGCACTTTGCGCATCTCTTCCCGCTCTCTTGGGCCTCGCATAGCGTAGCTTTCGATATTCTTTGCTACTCCAGCAGGATCGAGATAAGCGGAATCCCTCAGAATATCCGCTAGTTCTAAAAAGCCATCGCTTCTTTCTAGACTTTCTATCAAACCGCGTGAACTGGAGTTCGTAAGCACGGCAATGCGGGGTAAAGAGTTTCCTACGATGTATGTATTTGCTCCGGAAGTATACATTGCAGAGTT
>JBBQAD010000251.1:0-5750 GCA_038315885.1 Fibrobacteria bacterium
AAGCGGTCGGCGCCAATCCTGGCGGAAGTGAAGGGAGTCTTTCAAAATTCAGATAGTTATCATATCGTGAAACCTTCTGTCGAAGGAATTTCTAAATGTATGTCTGGAGCCTTGCATGATGCACAAATGAATCCCGATGAAATTCGTTCTTTGCAATGTCATGGAACAGGTACTCTTTTAAATGACCAAGCCGAGTGGGAAGCCATAGGACAAGTTTGGGGTCAAGAGAGAAAAAATGTAAACATCGCCGCTATTAAAGGACAAATTGGTCATACCATCGGCGCTTCGGGTTGTTTGGCTCTGGCAGCTGCCCTTGGCACTCTAAGTGAAGGGTATGTCTACCCCATTCCCAACTACCAAAGTTTTGGGTCTAATGAAAGTGGAAAAAATGACCTACCCCGTATTGTTACTAGTGGAAACCGAGATCCATCTATTCAAAGTGTTATGGTAAATGCTTTTGCCTTTGGAGGTACGAATGCTTCTCTTATTGTATCTCGGATGTAGATTGGTACATTGATTACACAGTTTTTAATTTTGTACGCAATGTTTCAGCACCGTAAATCAGAAATGAGAATTCATTGAATAGTAGTTTTACGAAGGAACGGTTATACTTTATTCAAATAGTATAAGTGTTTCGCTAAACCACAAATCTTTTCACTAGATACTCTCGATAACTCGAATTTGGCATTTCTTTCACCACCGATTGTAGATGGGCCTTGTCGATGTAACCCTTTAAAAAAGCGATTTCTTCCAGACAAGAAATTTTGAGGCCCTGTCTTTCTTCAATGGTGTGAATAAAATTACTGTCATCCAATAAGCTGCTATGAGTACCGGTGTCTAACCAGGCAATGCCTCGACCTAGCAATTGTACCTTTAGGCTTCCTTCGCGGAGATACACTAAGTTTAAATCGGTAATTTCTAATTCACCGCGTTTGCTCGGTTTTAAAGCCTTGGCTTTTTCTACCACGCTGGCATCGTAGACATATAGTCCAGGCACCGCATAGTTACTCTTCGGTTTGGTAGGCTTCTCTTCGATACTGACAACATTGTGACTCTCATCAAATTCGACCACTCCGTATCGCTCGGGATCACTGACCGGATAACCAAAAATACAGGCTCCCTTTTGCATGTTGGCAATGGTATCATCCAGACGCATGCGACCATAAAAAAGATTATCACCTAGTATCAAAGTGGCCGGATCGCCTGCAATAAACTCCTCGCCTAAAATAAAAGCCTGGGCTATTCCATTGGGCTGGTCTTGAACCTTGTATGCGATGCGAAGGCCCCAACGAGAACCGTCACCGAGCAAGGATTGAAAACGCGGAATGTCTTGCGGAGTGGAGATCAGCAAAAATTCTTTGATTCCACCCAACATCAAAGTTGCCAGGGGGTAATAAATCATGGGCTTGTCATAGACCGGTTGCAACTGCTTGGAAGCCACCTGAGTAAGCGGATAGAGTCGTGTGCCAGCACCGCCAGCGAGAATAATGCCCTTCATATTTGCCTTTCCGATTTTGAGACTCTCTAAGTTACTTAAATTTTAGCAATAAGATTGTTTTATCAACATGAGCACATTGTCATATTTCTTTGTTTACGAAACAAATTTCTAACCGAATATGCTGCTGTTTCCCAATTTTAAGTATTCTGGTATTTAATTTAGAGTATCTATTATCACAAATCGAATTGAGGTTAGTATATGAGGGCTTTAGGTCATCAGCTAAGTTTTGTAAGACTCGCTTTATTCATACTTTTTTGTATCTCCATATCCCAAGCTCAATGGACACATGAAATAACTGTTACACATCCCCTGCGCATGAGCACCGGAAAACTGCGAATTTGGAGTGAGACCTCGAAAATAAAAGGAGTGCTATTATGCAGCAGCATTGGTAACGGCAATAAATTTTCTACCCAAAGCAAAGTGAGAGAAACATTAAAAAGAAATGAACTGGGAATTATTTACATTCAGACGCAAGAATTAAAAATGAGCGTTTTTGATTATGCCAAAGATTCGAGTTTTTTCTTTTCTCTATTAGATTCCGCCGCAGCCCTGACAAATAATTCTCAATTTCGTTATGCTCCGTGGATATTATTTGGCCATTCCACCGATGGCATTTTTGCACAGAATATTGCTGTATGGCATCCTGAGCGAGTATTGGGAGTATTACATTATAAAAGTGGAAATTTGGGTAATGTCAAGAATATGAAGGGGGATTATCTCTCCATTCAACCCTTGCAAGACATTCCCTTTTTGAGTCTCAATGGTCGCTTCGAAGAATATGGTCCCAATGGCTCATTGAGTCCCAAGCAATCCAATGAAACCCAATGGTGGGCGGCTCGGGATACACTGTTACAATTACGCAAAAAGCATTATCGGGTGGCGATGAGCGTAGACAGTTATGGTGAGGCCAGCCATACTTCTTGGGCAACAGAAAGCGCAGAATTAATGGCACAGTTTAGTCAAAGTGTAGCTAGGACGCAACTACCAGAAGGCTACCCGGATTCTCAAGTGCCTACATTGAAAAGATTAACAGAAGCAGAAGGGTGGTTATGCGACAGTTCACTTAGCGCCATGATGGATGATTCCACATTTACGGCCAATCCAATGGAAGCTGCCTACCTAGAGTATCCCAAAGAAAAAAGAGAGTCCGCATTTTGGCATAGTGATCGGGAGATGGCACTAGCCTGGATTAAATTTCACTTGCGCAAATCGAGTTACAGTCCTACGGGATCGGGAATATTTTCTGGTAGAGAATATAATCGTTCGAATCCACGCAATACCCTATTCCAAAATGAAAATGATCAAAATTTATTCTACCTCGATATTTTTAATGCTGAAAAAAATCAATTGTTTAATGTGACTGGTCGATCTCTTAGGTGATATTATAAGGCATAGCAAAAAAATACTACGGCATCTGTAATATCGGGAGAATGCCTAAGCAATCTCTCATTTCATGCTCCGTAAAGTTCCCCAATGGTTTAGATAAGCTGCACTGGGAATCACCCGCTTTGAATCCAGTGCGACAGGTATTTCGTCCCATAAATAGTGAAAAGCCTTAAATCCCTGAATTCCAAAACCCATGTCGATAGAAGAGACTTGGGGCGAACCGCGCACCCCATCGTTATCAAAGGACAAAACACTGATCTCTTCAGGTACACGGTATCCCACACCAAGCAGAGCGGGATATAACAGTGCAGCAACATTGTCATGGCAGGTAACGAATGCAGTGACATCTTCATGGTGTAATACTTGACCCAAGTATAGGCAGGCATTTAGAAGAGCGGACTTTCGTTTGGCTTCCCTGTAAGCTTCCCCTGCTTGCCCAGGAAAAGGAGGTGACCAAAAGGCCATGGCCAGGCTTGCTAGGCTGATTTCAGGACGAAGAGTTGAATAGCCTGTATCATTTGAAAAACGTGACAACATCCGAGTGATAGGGGCAGGTCCTTTGTGTAACAATTGCCGAAAGGCTTCTTCCCAGTCTTCCTTTCTTGGCTGTTGAGTTCCTTGCATGGGATGAGCAAAAGGCAAGAGCTTTACTCCTGGCATCTGTTTTTTTAATTCCTTTTCCAGCGAGGCGGCCCGACTCCAGGCCCAATCATTTGCAATTCCCGGCAGTGGCCCAAAATACGCTATGGTACGATGCCCTAATTGGGTAAGTGTTTGGGTAGCCACTGTAACAGCTGATTCTTCAGAAAATGTGCACAGTGCCCGCCTTGGATGAATCGCAAATTTTTGTTTTTCTCCGTAACGATCCCACCAAATATGCTGAATCTGATGCTCTTCACAAATTTGAAATCCTTTTTCCAAGGTTGGCATCTCTGTGCTAGACATGGCCCACAAGACGCCGCAACAATCTTTACCCAAGCGACCAATTTCACTGCTTAAACCATCCAAACCCGCAGGGTGACCCCGAAGTGGCCATGGTGTTTCACTCATGGGAATGGGACGTAATACCACTCCACGTGTATCCGCTTCACGGGAAAAACTGTAACAGAATGCACCCGTTCTGGGTGTATGCAGATGTTGCCAACTCTCCAAAGTGGATATAGCCAAAATCAGATAGCGTTCTTTTTGTAAGGAGCTTAATCGAGTTTTCGCTACCTTTATTCCACCGACTAACCAAATTCGGCCCTGCTTGCGAATAAGATTTTCTTCAGCCAATTGTTTATATGCCTTCAGAATTGTGTTGGGAGAAATATTTTTGGCTTCGCTTAAATACGCCACCTTCGGCATGGCTTGACCTTCTCGTAGCCGCCCTAAGAGCAATAAATTTCGGTATTCTCTGGCCAGTGTTACAGCCGAAGGCAAATCTTTTTTAGGAGAGGCAGGCAAAGGTATCGAGGTGATTCGGATTTTTTGACCACGTCCGGTATCAATTAAACCCTGAGAACGCAGCTCTGCTAATACTTTTAGCAGAGTCGGTTTGGAGACACCATAGGCTCGGCTTAAACTTTCGGCCTTGGGTAAAAAGGGATTATTCTGGCGGGCGATATCGGCCTTGATATCATTTAGAATCCGAAGAAAAAGGGGAGACGCTGTTTTCATGAATGTAATTCTCCTCTGGGGCTATCTAGTGTCATGCCTCGCACAAAGGTCAAATGAGGAGGAGCTAAAAAGCGGGATTGTACTTCTTCTCCTGCATTTTTTTTGATGTATTGGCTTTGACGAATTAGCCATTCTACGGCTGCCGATCCCAAGACATTCCAATCCAGTCGAATATGACTGATTCCCGGATTAAAAAGCGCTGGGCCTCCACCAATAGCCAGCACAGACCATTGATCGGGAATGCGATAGTGTAATAAGTTACAGAGGTTACAAAAACCCGCGGCAATGTATTCATTGGGACAGAGTAAGGCAGTAATGTCCCGATGTTTTTCCAATTCAATCAAAAGGGGTAAGGCACGCATGGCCGAGTATAACTGTGATCGACCCCGAATCAAGCTTTGTAAATGCCCCAAGCAAAAGTTGGCTAATAAAAGATAAGGATCTAGTAATCGCAAGCCGGGACTTTTCAGATTGAAAACTTTTGAAAGCACGAGTTCAACTAGATTTTGTAATGATTGGCTGCCTTGCTGGTGGGCTTGTTTCAAAACCTGGCTTAAGCGAAATGGCTCAAAACAGTTTACTTGTAAATGGAACAGTGATATTCCATAGGGAAAACCCAATAGGGTTCCCGCTTGTTGAAACAGTCGATAGTTGCGAGACCAAGCAGAATCATAGGGCAGGCTTGCTAAGGCAACTTTGTGGTGACCAGCCTGTTCTAAGTGGAATAGTGCTAATTTCATGGCTTCTTTATAGTGGGCCTGGACATTGACTACTTGATCGTGATCAGATTTATTGTTGAGATTTTCTGAAGTTTCTGTACTTGTTGAATTTGCTCGATGTGCTGGACTTTCTAGTCTTGTAATATTTGCGAGATTTCCGAAATTTCTGATATGTGCTACTGGCTTAGCTTTCGATTCATAGTTGGACCCTGATTTAGATATCTTCGATGACCCAAACCTATTTTCTTCGATGTGAACAATCGATTCCGGATAAGCCGCCAGTAGTGTTTGACGAAGCACGGGTCGACCCCAGTCTAAAAAGGTCTGAACCGAAGGGGGTAGTGATGTAGAGCCAAAGTCTAACCAAAGTAATCCCTGATGCTTTTCCAATTCCATCAGTATTACATCCGAAGACACCATGCTAGATGTATACAGTTCAATTCCATAGCAGGCGCTGGTTTCCAAAAAACCGGCTATAAATCCATCGG
>JBBQAD010000076.1:0-10185 GCA_038315885.1 Fibrobacteria bacterium
TCCACGGTTCATTCTTAATGTCTGCTAAGGCTTGTCTCGAAGAGATTACTCCACTTGGTCCTGAAATTATCATTAAAAACTATTTGCAGAACCCAAAATCATTTTTGTATACATTACAAAGTAAACCCGTAAATAAAAAACGAAAAACAATACCCCTGGTTCTTGGTTTAGCTGTTTTTTTGTTTTTAGGGTTAGGGTTAGTATTTCTACTTCTGTTCGTAAAAAATAGAAATAGTACTGATAACAGTAAGATTTCGAAGGCACACGATACGTCGCCTATGGCCGACAGTTGGAATATTGAACAGGTAACCAGCCATGTGGATACACTGCCTGAGGCGTCGGATAGTCTCCTACGCAATAAACCGTTTATAGAAAAAAATCGTGTAGAAAAAAGTAAAGCAACTATGGCAGAGAAGTATGAAAACTCTTCTCGACAAAAAACCGAAGTCAAGAAACTGAAAAATATAAAGCTGGAGGAATTGAATGAATCACCAGCGCTAGACACGAATTTGCGTTTTTTTGAGGAGGGCCTTATGGCGTACCGAAATGGTGAATATCAGACTGCGCTTAATAAATTGGCGGGAATAGAAGACAATAGCATTTCACGAAAAAATCAAGACCGAAAGGAATTAATGCTATTAGAGTGCTATTCTAGACTGGGTCAATATTCAAATGTGAATGAATTTTTATTGCCTAAGAAGCAACAGCAAGATGCCCATTATTGGATGTGGACTGCCAATACCTATGTTGCCCTTAATAACGAGGCGAAAGCTGAGTCAGCCTTTGAAAAAGCAATCACTTTGCCCAGCATAATGGGTTCAGAAATAGCAGAAAAAGCATATCGGGCTCGGGCTGAGTTTTTCGAAGAACTAGCCCGCAAGGGTGACTTAAAGTGGCGACAAAAAGCTGAATTGGCAATTCAGCAATATATTTCCAAATTTTGTAATTCCAAAGGAAAAACGAAAGTGGCTTACTGTTCAGAACAGAAGAGCAAATTGTAATAACACATCGAAATAGTGGTTGATTTAGTGAAGGTTTGAAAATTGCGTGATACTAGCACATGGAATGATTCGCCTGCCTTCAATTCGATTGTAGGTTCATTCTTCTATAAAAATCATACCTTTTCTTACCGCCCTGGTTTGTTGACGAATCTGTTTAATGGAACATTTTATCCGGAGCTATCCGACCTGTGCAGTTGGGGTAGAATCGTATTGGAATATTGGGAGAGAAGATTAAAAAATAAATACATCGGTACGCTCGTCCTTCCTGATTCTTACTGGTATTCCATTCAGACAGTATTCAAAAAAGCAATGCTTGAATCAAAAGGGCCGAACATCAATTTTGAAAGTTGGGTTTCGAGTACACAGATACATGATTGTATTATAAACTCGAATTCATTAGAAAAACCAGGCATTTATAGAAATAGTGTATCTGAAATGGCCGCCCAAAATATTGACTCCGGATTATTACATAGAGATGAACTTCCCGATTCTGTTACTATTTATTCAGGTTCACTCCTTCGCGTATTTTTCTTTCAGGCCGGTTACCTTAAACGTTTTATTGAAACCCGTCATGTGCCGGATGGAATTTTGCCTCAATTTGATATGGTTCTGGAAAATTTTGCGCGCGAAGAATTGAGGATATCTGATCATAAAGTCGAAATTCCTGAAGAGTTATTAAAGCGATTTAAGCAATTCTTTTCCGAATGTATCTCCTATTTAAGGGGTGGAGAAGAAGCACTTCTGATCAATATTCACAATACCCGCCAAATTAGCCGCTTGCCCATGTTTTTGGCAGGCACTTCGCAAAATAGTCTGATTCACTTTATCAATTCAAATCAAGTCTCAGGTCCAAAGGGGCAGGGCGGTACCATCGTTGAGAATTCTCAATCAGATTTTGTAAACAAAGAAAGACCCTATCTACCCGCACAAATACCGATTGGTTTCGAACAATCGAATCTTCCTTTGCTGCGAAAACAGAGCATCCCTTTGGCTAGATTGAATTCATCAAATCTGCCCGCTGTATTTATAGAACCGAAACGAGGTGAACTTTTAGGCTCGGGCACTACATTAAAAAAAATTGGCTCTGGGGGCATGGGTGTTGTTTACATGGTTCATAATCAGGCCCTGGATGTCGAGCGTGCGGTAAAAATCTTAAATCTACAATTGATACCCGAAGCCATGCGGGTTCAAGCTGCCGAACGAATTGTAACAGAGGCCCAAATATCGGCCAAATTACAGCATCCAAATATTGTGGATGTATATGATGTGGGAGTATGGCAGGGTTTGCCATATCTCGAAATGGCTTATGTTTCAGGAGAAGATCTGGAATCCATTTTTTCAAAATCTTTCCAACTCGATCCCATTTTAACCTATGCCATTGCAATTTTTGTAAGTGATGCACTGAGTTACGCCCATGAAAAACAATTGATGCTCTATGGCCGATCCTTTAATGGCATAGTCCATCGTGATTTAAAGCCTTCCAATATTATGTTGTCTACAGAAGGCGTGGTGAAATTGATGGATTTTGGCATAGCTAGACCGGCACAGTTTGGGATTCATACCATTGAAGCTGGAGTGACTGGGACGCTGCAATATTCGGCTTATGAACAATTGAGCGCGGGCCCTATTGATGGCCGTAGTGATTTATTTGCCTTTGGTGCGGTGTTGTATGAAGCTGTGACAGGTACAAAATGCTTCCCTCAAAAAGAGTTTGGCGATTTGATGCGGGCTCGCGCCAGCAATAGTTTCAAAGCCTTGTCTGAATTCAAAATAAAAATACCCAATGAATTGAAAGCTGTGATACAACAGTGCCTTCAAAATGATCCTGATAAAAGACCCAGTTCTGCAGCGGTGGTTTCAGAATATTTAAGGCTGGGATTTTACAAAATGAGTCAACAATCCCCAGAGCAAGTATTAAAGAGCTACGCATTCTCAGGAGGAACATCTAACTATATAAACAGTTTCTCAACTCCGAAAAAATCTTTCAAGACCAAGTTTATGAAAATTTTTGGATCGTGAGTAGAAAACAACAAGTCGGAATGGTTGTTTCTTTTGACATAATTTGTAAAATATTTTTTAGTGTTCCAAAAATGGGTAAGAATTAATCCAAATATTTTTAATATTTAGAAATTCATTTTGAAAACCATTGATGACCAAATTGGTATCCTTATTTCCAAGTGTAACTGTATCCAAAATTTAATCTAGGTCCGACCGGAAGTTCATAACCGGGTGTAACCATACCATCCCATTGTAAAACAAAGGAGCTGGAAGGACTGATGCGATAGAGAGCGGCTGTTTGAAAGCCGTAATAGCGTTGGGCATCACCGGGTAATTTTGGATTAGTGCTACGAAGTGGAAACATTCCCGATAGGGAAAGTCGACCTGCCCATTTTTTGGAAAAGGAATGGCCTGAACTTAGACTATACAGTCCTTGCGGAACCCTACCTTCCGTTCTATGCCGATAGGCCAGCTCGGATTGAAACCAATAGCTGCCAATAGTCCATCCAACTTGGGGTCTTAATTCAAATGCATAGATTCCCTGGCCAAAAATAGGATAGACCGAATCAGGTAAAAATGCCGAATTCTCTGTTCCGAGTGGTAACATCGTAGTGCCCTGAAAGGCAAAGTGGGTTTGAGAAATTTTTCCGATATAGAAAGTGGAAGATACAGTGGCATCGCCAATCCCCAATTGATCACCATCTTCAGATACTAAATATTTTCCTGGTGTGAGAAAAGCTCCCAAGCACCATCGGCGGCTTAAGTGCCATTCGCCATAGAGATTGACTGCAGAAGAGAGAAGTGAATAATCAAAGACTTCACCATGAGAGTCGCTTAGCCTGGTGGCCCCTTCGACGGAAAGGCTTCCATTGATCAAGCCACTACCGGGTTTATTTGGCCATGCTCCTGCATAAACAGAGATAGGATGAATAGCGGATAATAAAAGTCCGATCAGTAAAGTTAGTCCAAATTCTCGTTTACATCTTATTCTTTGCATATACAAACTTAGTGGGCGGTAATTTAGCACCCTTTTATTCTAGACTCTTATATCTCCGGAAAAATCAGATCGACTTCCTTGCCACCTTGAGCAGAGGAACGCATACAGCCATCAAAAATCATATTGGTATACAATACGCCTTTGGGCTCGGTGGGAGAGGGTTTTCCTTCACGGATGGCATTGATAAAATGGGTATCTTCAACCAAAAATTCGTTTACATTGAGATCAACAACTTTTTCAAATTGAACATTCGACAAGGCTCCAAATTCGTCGCGAAAAAGTTGCACTCCAGGTTGCGAACCCTTACAATCCCTAACTCCAATTCTGAGTCCTCCTTTGTCGCCCAGTAAAAACGTACCGCCTAATGTATCCATATGCATAGCCCAGCAGGTTTTGAAAACCAAACGCAAGCCGTTTTCAAAACGAATCCAGGCAGCAGAGAAATCATCGACCTCGGTATTTTTCACATCAGGGTTCCAGGCTCCTAAAATGGGATCAAGCGTTCGGCTTAAACGATTATTTACAAGGGCAGAAACTGCAACAGGTTTGGGGTCACCCATGATATGAATTAAGGTGTCGAGTGAATAAATACCGATATCACCCAAAGCTCCTATACCTGCCAAGTCTTTTCGAATAAAGTTGCCTCCGGGATTGCCTCTTCGTCGATCGGAAATGGCCTCTCCATAATAAATCTCTCCCAAGGCACCTTCTGATATAATCTTTTTAGCAAACTGTACCTCTCGGGAAAATCTCAACTTAAGGGCCGTCATTAAAATTTTTCCGGTCTTTTTTGCTGTCCGTACCATTTCTGTAGCCAGGGCAAAATCGGCTTCCATGGGTTTTTCAACTAGAACATGCTTGCCGGCATTCATGGCATCAATGGCAGGCTTTCCATGAATAGCAGTGGGAGTACCAATCACGACGGCATCCAAATCTTGGGCAATTAAGTCGTGGTAGTTATCGTAGACATGTTCAATTCCGACTCTTTTTGCTAAAGTATGGGCTCGTTGAACGACTACATCACATATCGCTGCCAACTTGACTCCTGGGATCTGTTTCATGGCTTCGCAGTGTTGCGTACCCACCCAACTTGAGCCAATGAAGCCTACTTTGATATCTGAATTTTTATTTGCTGTTACTTCTGACATGAAATTATCCTATTCCGTATGATTTAAAAAATAATAGAGTGACTAAAAAATTCTTAAAGTTATGGTGTTAGTTTTGTTTTGAACTTTGGACCAGCTAATTTTCAAATGGCCTGTGATACCTGAACCCAACGATTTTCCCTTGCTCCCTGATACATTGCATCTATCGCTGCTACTCCCGCCGCCGCCTCTGTAACAGGAACCAGAAAGCTCTCCTTTCCCTCCAGGGCATCGAGAAACAATTCAAAAGCATGGGCTTTAGCAGGTGGCAACTCTTTCCAAGGGATGTCTCCTTCTTGAGCCAGTTTATCACTTTTGATAAACAGTTCTCCACGGATGATGGAAGCATGGCCTTCTGTTCCACTGACTAAAAAGGAGATAGGATTAGCAACATCAACCCAGCCTGAAGCCAGAGTACCAATCACTCCGTTCTCAAAACGCATCAAGCCTTCTCCAAATTCATCGCATCCTTCATAACGATTCAGTACACTTCCGATGCTGGCCGTAGCTTCCTTTACAGGTCCAAAGATCCAAATCAGAATATCCATTACATGAGCACCTAAGTCTCCAAAAGCACCACAACCCGCCTGTTTGGGGTCAGCCATCCAGCGATAATCCGAATCAAACCAGCCTCCCAGGGCACCTTTATGACAATTCGAGGCCCGAACCCGAGTAATTTCACCTAAGAGACCCGACTGAATCCATTGCCTTAATTGCTGAATAACAGGACTCGAACGCATAAAAAATCCGGTCTGAAACTGGAGTTTGGCATCCTGAATTTTTTTGGCGATAAGCCAGGCATCCTGGGCATTCATTCCTAAAGGTTTTTCAATAAAGATGGGAATTCCAATTTCAACGGCAGCCGATACAATTTGTTGATGCAGCTTCGTCTCCGAAGTGATTATCCAAGCATCGATTTTTGTCTTGGTTGATACCGTCTGAAACTCTGAGAAATCTTCAATAAACTCGGCATCTAGCTCCTTGGCAGCCCGGCTTGCTCGTTCTGCTTGAGCATCCCAGACGAATTTGACTTTGACATCACTGCGCTGCTGAATAATTTTGATGAAATTGGGAGTATGAATATGTGCTACTCCGGCAAAGGCGATTTCCATGAAATCCTCGTTTCGAAAATAAAATCTAACCTGTATTTTTATTGGCCAACTGGTTTTTCTTGTTGCCAGCGAGTGCAACAGTGAATTTCTTAAGTATATCTCAAGCAAGGTGCTTCACGGTTTTCACTCAAACTCAAAAAGGCCTGATGAGGATTAACGAAGGAAAAACCGGACATTGGAAATCTGAAAAATAATGGATGAAGGACTTTAGGTAAAAATCATCATAGAATCTATAGCTCCAGGAAGTCTTTTGGCGTATCTTGAAGTCTAAAAGGACCTGCATGAAAATTCACATTTCCAACAGAATTTTATTCCTTCCCTATTTATTTTTGTGCACAGCTTTCGCAGAATTTAAACTTTTCGATCCCAGCGATAGCCTTAAAATTCCCCAAACGGTTTCTGCCTCCGGAATGTATACTGATATACTCAAAAAAACAGTAGCAAATAATGTATATGCTTATGATATAAACACTCCCTTTTGGAGCGATGGCGCCATCAAGGAACGCTTTATTGTTTTGCCTAAAGGTGCCAAAGTGCCCTTTTCCAATAATTCTGATTACTACGGTTTCCCGAGCGGGACGACCTTCATCAAAAATTTCTGGATTGAAACTCTTCCTGGTCAAGCGTCTTCCCGAATTTTATATGAAACACGATTCTTAGTAACCAAACCATTACAAACAGTGGATCGATGGTTTGGCTTTAGTTATCGATGGCGTGAGGATGGAACTAACGCCGATTTAGTTTTGGCCTCAGGTTTAAATACTACTCTAAATGTCTATCCACAGGGTAAGGGAACTGCCGCGACCCTTAAAAAATGGAGATTCCCTAGCAGAAACGAATGTTTACAGTGTCACAGGCAAGAAAATCCCAGCCCGGAAGAACATGGCCGCTCCGTCTTGGGATTTTTTACGGCGCAGCTCAATAAGAAGTCTTTAACTGGCAGTGGAAAAAATCAAATTGAGGACTTATTTAATAAAGGGGTTTTTCAACCCCTAGCCAGCATGCCTAATTTTAATACACTACCAAAATGGGCGGCTCCTGGTGATGCCAATGCATCACTTGAACTTCGCGCACGATCCTATCTGGCATCCAATTGTTCGAGCTGTCACGGGGATAGAGGGATTCAAATTGCCGCCGTTACGGGACCTGAACGCAATTTTGATTTCCACGATATGAAAGCTCACATGCAGTTTGAATGGGCTTTGCCAGTTTTAGACTACGGTATCGATAGCGCCTTTCTGATTGCTCCGGGTCGCCCCGACAAGTCGATTGTTCTGTGGCGGCAATTGTTTCGCAATCACCTGATAAATGATTTTAAAATCGCTGCCTATCAGATGCCGCCTTTGGCAGTTAGTTTTGAGGCTGATACAGTCGCATTAAAGGTGATACATGACTGGATACTCTCTCTCGATGCGGGTCCAAATCCTCCTGAAATGGGCAAAAAATTATTGGAGGATAAAAATTGGAACTTTCATCCAGGAGAGGAGAAGCAAGAACTGATTTATCAAAGGCCCAATACCGCAATTGATCCAAAAGCGCTTGATAGGTACAGAGGGAGTATTACACCTAAAGTCATCCAAAAAAAGGGAGACTTTAAGCTTCTTTTTAAGAAGAAAGAAAAGGAGCAGCGGGAGCTCTCAGGTCGAGTTGTAAATAATGGACTTATCGAGACCCGAGACCAATTAGAAAATCAACCTGCAAATGCGCCAGGGATCGCAACGGGGACCCCGCAAGCCTCGGAATGATAATTTGAGACGATAGTTCCGAGGCTGAGGAGGCCAGAGTGAAGAGCCCGGTTTCGACTGGCATTGACCGTTTTAAACCGATGTCGACCAGGCGAAAGGTGCCCTGCCGCTTCAGTTTAATATTGATAAGTATTTAGTGATGTTACCACTTGTAGTCAAGTCCAAAGAACAAAAAGGGAAAGGGAAGATTCAGATCGGAGAATTTCAATTGTCCTGTATCACTGTCTCGAAGAAAATAATTAGGATGATTGAAAGCATTCCACACTTCAAAATAGGTGCTGATTTGATGGCTAAATATATGAGCTGATTTTTGGATGCGCATGTCCAGGCGGCTATAGGGTTTGAATCGGGCACTATTTTTGGAACCGACCACAATTGGTTCGTATTTATTTATTTCAGATGTAGCAGCTTCCGATGCTTCTGATTCCGATGTGACAAGACTCGAATTTTTACCACCGTCATTTAATGTTCCACTATAAGGAGTGTAAGCATAGCCTGCTCCATGCTGTAACTGTAAAGTGACCTGATAATTTCCTGCTAAATCGAATAGATTGGCCCAGCGAATATTCCAAGGCCGATGATTAGCTACCGGATACCAAATTCCTTGTGGGCTATCTTGCTGCAATCCTTGACTTAGTTCGGTGGAGAATCGGCCCGACCAAATGGTATTAGGTTTGTAATTCATGGATACTTCAAGTCCTCCTATATGCGCATGACCACTGTTATGATACACATAGTCGTAGTCTCCAAAGAGATTTTCAAGTCTCGTTTTTGTAACCGGGTCGAGGTCGTCAGGATTGGGCCCAGATTCGGCTAAAGCTCTGGCCTCAGCAACCTCTTCGGGACTTAAGGACTTTGCATAGCTTGGGTTTGCAATTAGCAGACTGGCTAGGTCCAATCGGCCATTGGGTCTAAGGGAGGCCACGGCTAAATCATAACGGTAGCGATACCAAGGGTTGAGTATAACATTCCAATTTTTTGAAAACTTCCACTGACCTTGGATGCCGCTTTGTAGCACTTTTTCCGAAAGCAGATCGGATTGAGTGTAATAATAGGGAAACTTATCTTGGGTGTATCGGCCCAAAAAGAATGCAAGACTAGAACGGGAGCTGGGTAACCATTCGTAGCGGATACTGGGTTCAGCCATGACTTCGCGGGTAAAATCATTATAGCCAACTCTTAGGGATAAGCCTAAAAGTTGATTATTGTTATTAGTGTAATTGTACTGGCTAAACAGAGCTCCACTTCGGGTTTCTTGATAATCATCGAGAGAAAAGTGGATTCTACGGGCCAAATCTCCCAAAATGTCAGTCGATTTGCTTTGGGGATTGATTCTTTCGATGCTGTAACCCTCTTCGCCATAGGCAGGAAGGGATGTTAACAAATTGATACGGTTGTTTTCTATTAGTTGCAATAAGGCTTCAGGTAATTCAGTTTGAAACTGGGACTCTCTCCATTGCAAAGAGAATCCCGTGATGAGATGATGTTCATCATTAAGCTTTGATTCAATTTGACTATTCCAATCCAACTGTCGCTCGTGACGATTCTGTAAAAAACCGGAAGGGCGAATTCCACTGTACCACTCAGGTTGGGGCTCCGGTTTTTCGTCAGCCTTTAGATTTTCAACATCAGAAAAGGCAACATCCCAAGCCTGGTTCTGAAATGCAAGGCTATTTACCCAATTGGTTTCATGGCTATATTGATAGGGAAGTGTTACAATATGAACTTGGTTCAGAAGTCTTACCTTTGATAAGCTATCCAAGCCCACTTTTTCTGCCGTGCGAAAACTTTCAGAGGGAAAAGGATTACTTTCAGGAAAGATATTCAAAGCACGGTGAGTGAATATATTGCTTTTGGAGGGAAGGGTGATATTCTGGATGTCATTGGCGAAAATTCCCGTGTAATGGATTGAGAGCGATTGATTCAAAGTAGTGGATAGACCGAGCTGATAATCACTGAAACTGGGTAGATTCACATATTTGCGATATTCTCGCATTTCAGCATCGAAGGCACTATCCCCTGCGGCTGCGTTTAATATGGTTTTCGCGCTCTCTTCATACCAGAGTCGGTTGAACGCCAGTGATATAGCCAGATGTTTGCGGATTAGCGGTAATTCAAGACTCGCACTGCCCTTTAGAAGGGACAAATCAGCCACGATCTCTCCACTATCCAGACGAGCACCGCCGC
>JBBQAD010000205.1:0-6598 GCA_038315885.1 Fibrobacteria bacterium
AAGCGGTAATTGTAGTGGAGAAGATTTCTCATCGCGAAGTAAAAATTCTTCGATTTTCTTGGCCTGAGCAAATTCGCAATCCAAAATTGTATTCAGGTGGCTTCTATCCTTTTGCGAAATAGCCAGGGGATACAGCTTTAGAAACCAATTGAATTGTATCCAAAAACCCGGCAGGCTGTTTGGCAATGTAATCACTCGGCGTTCTTCATTCGAAATTCCACTAAAAACTCGGCGCAACATCATGGTAACATCGGGACGGGGGTCCTCGATATACCACTTGGAACCCCGACGCACCAGTTTTCCATAGGGTGACTTGTCTGAAAGTTCTGCAATACTTAAGCGTGTTGAAAAGCTTGGGATATTCGCTTCGTTCAACAACATCAATGGCTGGCAGTCTTCAGTTTTTTGGCTTCGCGGCCTGTTTTCCAATATTCATAAAAGGGAGGGAGAACGGAAAGCACGATGATAACCATTATGACTAAAGTAAAGTTTTCCTTAACCAGCGGAATATTGCCAAACCAATATCCGGCAAAGAGAAAGAGAAACATCCAAGCCACCGCCCCTATGACATTAAATGCGAGAAATTTACTGTAATTCATCTTCCCTACCCCAGCTACAAAGGGAGCAAAAGTGCGGACAATCGGAATAAAACGGGCGAAGATTATGGTTTTGCCTCCATATTTCTCATAAAAGGCATGGGTTTGATCGAGGTATTTTTTTTTGAAAATTCGGCTATCCGTTTTTTGAAAGACTTTTGGGCCCAGCCAGTCACCGATATGGAAATTGACCATGTCACCCAAAATTGCCGCAGCCGTTAATAAGGGAAATAAATACTTCAATTCCAGACTGGTTGTAACACTAAGCGCTCCCGCCGCAAAAAGCAAGGAATCTCCAGGCAAGAAAGGGGTCACAACCAATCCTGTCTCACAGAAAATAATCAGGAATAAGATCAAATAGGCCAAATGCCCATATTGCAAAATGACTTCACCGAGATGGTGGTCCAAGTGAAGAAAGATGTCGACGATTTGTAGCATCCATTCCATGATTTCTTAGCCTATTTAAATGTTTCTAAATGTGTCAACGAAAGATACAATCCCCGCATTGATTCTACGGTTTTTTTAGTGAACAAATTTGAGCGTAGACCTTCTCACAAGCGCTAGAACGGCCTTCAGCCCTCATTTGTGCGATTATATCTTTTCGCTCTGTCCATACTTGTTGAATTAGCATCCATAGTGATTCACGATCACAGTTTTCCTCTTCGAGAACTTTACAAAAACCCTGTTTTTCAAAGGAGCGGGCATTATCAATTTGATCGCCTCGGCTGGCTTTACGACTTAAGGGAATCAACAACATGGGTTTTCTAAGCTCCAAAAATTCAAAAAGAGCGGTCGCGCCAGCGCGTGATACAATTATATCCGAAGCGGCTAATAAATCAGCCAATTCTTCATGGAGATATTCATATTGACGATAAGTTGCTGTCTTCGTGAGAGTGGCATCCAAACCGTTTTTTCCGCATAAATGCACCACATTGAAGCTATCCAATATCAGTGGCAGGGCGTCTCGAATAATTGCATTTAAATTTTTCGATCCCAAGCTACCTCCCATGACGAGGAGAAGCGGCTTTTCAGTCTCAAGTCCACAAAATTGTATTCCCTTCTCTGCATTGCCTGAATGTAATTCTTCCCTTACCGGAATGCCTGTGTAAACAGCCTTAGACTGGCCTAAATGTTTGACTGTTTCCGGAAAGCCTGTACAAACCCTTTTGGCAAAGGGTAGGCTTAATTTATTTGCCAAACCCGGACTGATATCGGATTCATGTAACACTACTGGAATTCGCCGCAGCCAAGCAGCTACAACCACTGGAACAGTTACAAAACCTCCTTTTGAAAAAACCACTTGTGGCTGAATTTGACCCATGTACTTATAAGCCACAAAAAGGCCCCAGAATACTCTCAAAGGATCTGAAAAATTTTTCCATGAGAAATAACGTCGCAATTTGCCGGACGGCAGTCCATAGTAAGGCAAGTGAAGCCGGGAAACCAAGTCACGCTCCATTCCTTCTTCCCGGCCTAAGTAAAATACGGACCACTTATTCTGTAACAGAATCGGTAGAAGGGCCAGGTTGGGATATACATGCCCCGCACTTCCTCCACCTGTCAAAATAAGGCGCTGTTTTGCTTCTTTCATCGAGCCATAGAAGTACAATCTATTGCAAGAACTTGCCAGCAGAGAAAACTAGGGAATGGCTTGAATAATACGCTCTTCAGATTCCCAGGCTTCTACTTTGCCATTTGCTAAAGCTCTTACTCGGCAAATTAAGGCTTGGGGCAACAACATACTGAGGGAAAAGGGACGCGCTTTAGTGTCGATTTCATGGGTTACCTGGCGCCAGAATACCTCCCAGGTACTCCAGGCTACGGACAGACCTAGAGCTGCACTATCTAAGTCGCAGATGAGCACTTTTCCACCTGGATTGGATCTTGAATGTCTTACACTGGATTCTAAGGGTTCTGAAAAACCGAGTCGTTTGAATAAATCTGCATAGACAGGGTTAGGGGCTGCCAACAGATAGCGACGTCCACTTTGGCGACACTTGAGCAATACCTGTAACCATAATTCGCGTATCACTGGCAGACAAAAATAGGGTAATGCAATGGACACGCCGTATAACTCAATACAGTTGTTTACATCGTAGAGCATACCTTGAAACAGTGAATCTTTTCTGTCAATTGGCAGGCTTAGGCTCACATTAGCAGCCATGGTGGTGCCTTGATATACCCCGATTAAAGCCGCTTTTTCATCTTGAGCAAGTGAATATCCTTCAAGTCGATTAGTGATCCCAAATATCTCACTATCCCAGGCATAATTTTTTCTTAAAGCTAGTGCTTGGGCATACTCTTCCAATGTTTCCAGGCTGCCACCTCGAAAGAAGTATCGAAGCGAGCCCAAGCTATATCCAAGCCGAATCAATTGACGAGGCACAAATCCCTGGTGCATTAAAAAATGATCCGATACAGCCTGCATTAAATTTCTGTCCCAGTGTAAACAAGTTACACAGATGTAAACAGTTCCCTGTGGGTCGCGTCCCATCCAGTCGATATGGGCCGGTAAAATAGCTCGCTTATTCCCGGGTACACCCAAATGCAATTTCATGCGCATGCCTGGCAGCAAGAGTAGGGCTTCAGAATCCATGCGTAACAGAAGCTGGGAATTCTCCAAGGGCCGAATCAATCTCAGTCCGCACCATCGATTATAAAAAACCCAATCAGCGGCAGCCACCTTCAGTTCTTCGGGTGCGGGAACTTCTCGATCATGTTTACGAAAGTCCAAACGCAGTAGTCCCAGGCGCATGGTTTTACCTGATTTTACGGCATGCACCACTTTAGCGCGACATCGAAAAATTCGGCCGCCTGAGCATTGAATGTAAACATCTAGAATCTCTTTCATCCAATGCATAGGCAAGCGGCCCATACGCACCGCTAGACCCAATCCACCTGCAGAATAATCCCATAATGAAGCCCGAATCACATCATTTCCACCTGAAGAGCTAAGCCAGATTTTTACACCATCAAACATACGATCGCGAACTCGCTCCCGCAGCCTTCCTTCATCCCCTTTGCTCATCCACGGCAATTGTGGAAGAATATTTTCGTCTTGTATCTCGGGTACAAAGCCCCAATCTGATTGAGACTTCTGAGAGTTCCTCAGCATTTTTCGAATACTGATTGTGTTCACTGAATTCATAGGGAAACCTTGCGGCTACCGCGTTGGAGTAACAATAAATGATAGCGAAAGGAACGTTTGGCCCGATGTTCTCCCCAACGCTTTAGCAAGGGCATTAGCGTCAATTTTACTTTTATCAGTAGCTGAACGGCTGGATTGGGACTTATAAACCCGCGCTCTAGCAGATAGGCCACCATATCACCAAACACGGTGCACCAGGTCATCCAACTGATTCCCTGGCCCCATAAAAAACTGTTGCGATGAGCTAGTACCAGATGGTGTGACAAACTGTTCATGGTTGGATGTGCATAACTATGACCCAAATCCTTAAATCCAATTTTCTGATACAATGGCATAAGATTATCAACCGCAGATGTTACCACAGATTCCCTTCCACTCAACAGAAAATACAAGGCCGCCTGTTCAAATAAGCCTCTCAGTAAATCACCGCCACGGTAATTGAAATGGGTACATAATCTGGCCACTTCAATCATATTTGTTTTTGCAGGCATGGGACATGGGAAGCATCCATTCGGGAATGACTTTTCTGTTTCCAGCTTATCCGTTTCCGTTTGCGGAAAGGTGGCAGTTAATGAACCAGCCAACATGCCATGATGATAGGCGACTATTATTCGGCTAATACTGTCTAAAGAACTAGCCATTCCTTCGGGAGCCGATTCGGCGCTTTGTTTGCCTGCAGCCACATAGGCGAGCCAGCGCAGCTTGACTACTTGAAGATATTCTTCTTTACTCTCAACACAGCGAAATTTCAAGTGACTCTTAAATTCGCGCACCTGAAATCCAAATCGGCGCAACTCATTGGGAGTCCAGTCCTGATAATCCAGCAGATAATCGCATAGGGCTTGGTTTAATTCGTAGCTCATTTCAAGACAGCGCAAGCCGAAACGCAGAAAGCGTCCCTCTTCAGGCCATACCCAGGTAACGATTCCACGATAGGGAAATTCTGTAAATCCGGGCAGGGAGAGATACAGATTAATTTCCATGCCTGCCATTACAAAAGATTCAGGATTATGAGTCTCAAGGGCCAGACCCATATTTTTGTTTACATCCAGAACCGTAAAATAATCCCAAGTTCCGCGAAAAAGGGCATGGGGGGCACGAGAATAAAGCCGTTGATAATTTTTTAATGTTAAACGATTAGCTCGGCGTCTATCTTTTTCTGAAAGCGACAGGCCTTCCCATTTGCTGCGAGCCAAGCCGAAGCGCATGCCTTCAGCACCGGGAGCGCAATGCACCACAGTACATGGAACACTCATATTTTTCTGTCGCAGTGATATTTGTAACACGACCTGCATACCAAATTCGATTCTAGGGGCTACTAAGGGAGATACAAATATTCCGAAGCCTCCGTGAGAATAGTCCACAATAGTACAGCTTAGGCCCAAGGCGCTTTCTGCAATCAATAATTGCGCAGGAATTTCCTGCAGCTCTTGTTCTTTTACCCGTCGCTTGCTGCGATTTTCAAAAAGGCCGATAGTTTTGGCGGGTAGGGCTTTTAACTCTTTAAGTTCAATTCTTTCGAGATTTGGTAAGCATATTTCACTCTCTATTTTATTCCCATTTGATGAAACAGCGTGAAATTGATTAGCCGAAACTTTTCTCCCTAATCGATTAGACTTTAATGGGTTTGAATTACCGAAACCAACTTCAAGTGATTTGTGCATTCCACTTCCACCCTGCCGTTGCATCGGCTCAGAAACCCAAAAACCCTAAATCAGATCGACAATCCAGGGGGCAAGTGTTAGCCAACCCCTAGTTTTCTCAATTGACTATCGATTCTATTCTAGGAGCCGGCAGGCAAGCTGTCAAAATGGGAGTCACCTATTACTCATTACCCTGTCATCTGATTGCTCAAAGCGATAAAATCGTCTAGGCACTCACGAGAAACCCGGCACTTTGTTGACGGTCTTTCAGGGAGATGGCAAAAATGGAAAATTATTCGCTTCCTTAACCGGCTATGCTGTTTGCAGAGTTAAAGGCTAGTACTTAACTATTTTGCCTGGAACATGAGTTTAGCCCTTGTTCTAGAACCTCTCATAAGTGCGGTTGACAGTGCCGATGAATGGGAAGAAATTGCAGTCAAAAGCGGAAACTTTTTTAAAAATACCGAAGAAAGCATTAATCCCTCTGAACTCTGTGAAGCAATACAATCCCTAAGCTTAAACGCCAAGTGGCATGAACGCTTCCTGTTAGGACTGTTACACACGGGTCCCTCAGATATACAAACAGCCTCTCGCGCATTATCTCTTTCCAGAGTGCGGAGACTGCTCTTGCGAGCCCGTCGAAAATCCACTTGTACTGAAGGCGAATTGGCATTAGCTAATGAACTGCTTGACAAACTTAATCTTCATAAATTCTCTGATCTTCTGAAGTTAGCACAACAGAGCATGGATGATATTCGGCTTTTGATGAATAACCAAGAGGTTGATTCCAAAAACCGAGAAACCGCCGCTTATCTGATTGACCTTGAAGCAAGAGCTTTAAAAGAGCGTATCAATTGGATAACCGATAACGTCGACCCTTACAATATGCGAGCGATGGGTAGAATCTTACCGCGCTTACGTGTGCATGATGAAACCATTCAAGAAGGCAAAGACTTGGCCAAGAAACTTCGCGATGGCGACCCTGTGGGGCGTCCCATCATGACTCTTATCAATACCATGCGCCTCCCGGTTTTTGAAAAATGGATTAAGCAAATCAAGAAATCCAGCAAATTAAAATCTCTTTATCAAGTGATCGATTTACAAAAAGAAAAATTGATTGCACCACGCGATCTAACTGCTTTGGCCACCCTTTGTCGATGGAGCCGCGAGGCGGAAGGTTCTCCCGGTTCTCCGCTAGAGTGGTATGCAAC
>JBBQAD010000272.1:0-5484 GCA_038315885.1 Fibrobacteria bacterium
CATTTGTTCTTTTATATCGTTGTAAGACATATGCTTAAAAAAAACGGAATCGAAGGTAGAGATGTCGCCGATTATGTTGCCGAGATGTTAACAGAGTTTAGTGTGAGTGACCGTTTGCGAAAACCCTTGGGTCGCGGAACAGAAAATTTTGACTACATGGTTGACTTGCTTACAGCCTTACAAAAATCCTCCTCCTCTGCTGAGTTTCAATTACGCACACACATGGGTAATTACGCGCTTTTTCTAACGGGCCTGTTTGCGAAAACAATAGAGCATCGGGAAAAACGTAGCATGGCGCCTAACCTGGATTTCTATACAAGCTTAGGCCAAGACAGTTATCGCATCGCCTCCAATCATCGCCTGGCCAGAGACTGTGAACTATCGAGACTCTTGCACGAATTGTCTTCGGTCTTTCACATTGTACAGCAATCTTTACATGCAGTTAGTGACCGATGGTTTTTTCTGCATGACGAGAAGTGTGTCTCAGATTTATTTAAGACTCTGGACAGAGAAAATGACGAAGTTTAACAAGCTCTGTTTTTAAATCCAGAAAAAGGCCCCAAAACTAATCGCGATTCGAATAAGCCAGCCGATAAAACACACTACAACGGCCCGCCACCAAGATTCATAGTCTAGAGCTTGGCGAATTGCTACTACCATGGCAGCCAACAACCAGAAGTTGATTAAAAGAGCGAGCAAATCGCCTATTCCTGGAATAAAACGAAAAACCATGAGTAGACCAGGAGAACTGGCAAAGCCGATGGTACGCAACATTTCGCCCAAATTGGTGCGAGTCTGGGGCTCAGGAAGTAATTTTGCTCCAATTAGAGCCGACAAACTTGCCCATAGAATCCAGCTGATAAGGTCAGTCAAGCCCAGTAAGGCCATTTTTTGGGGAGAGAGACTGGCAACCTGAGATAAACCCGCCGCCAAGCTTGCCAATAAGACCACCATCAAAGCTTGGAAAGTGGCTTGGGTGTTTTCTTCTACCTCTTCATAAAGCGTTGTATCGAGCATGGCAGCGCGAAACATTCGTTTAATAAAAGAACTTTCGAGACGTGGATTTTGTTCATCCGAATTAGAACTCAATTTGATTTGTCCTCCATCACTTTAAGCTACAAAGTAGGCATTTCTGGGGCAGAATTCCCAACCTGTATTTAAGTTTAAAATAATGAACCCGCTTAAGAACAATTCCTGAAGATGGCGATTCGACGGCTAAGCGATAAACTGTTACTCTTAAACCAGATTCATCTTGGTGGGCAAAAAGCAAGAGCGGATTCTGCCTCAGAGCCTACATATACAAAACCACTCAATACCAAACTTATCACCATATCTCAACTGAATAATTGTTTCCCCGAAGTATTACTGTGGCCTGAGATACATCGAGACCCCCAACGCTTCAATCTTCCTCCATCGGATGCGAAACGTTGGGAAGATGTATTTACAGCACAATGCTTAAGTGAAAGCGGATGTTTACGAATCCGTCGACCGCTTATTCAACTATGGAATTCGGGAATCGCATTCAACAACTTGTTCCATGAATCCTTTCAAAATAAGCAAGATTGTTATTCAGCCTTAGGGCTAATGAGTCATCCGTCGAAATGGTGTTTTCTGGATCTGGAAACCTGCGGCCTTAGCGGAAGCCCTCTTTTTTTAATCGGCTGTCTGTATTATCAAGAGGGCGAATGGATTGTCGATCAGATTTTTGCGCGCCACTATGGGGAAGAGGAGACTGCTTTAGAATGCTTTTGGAAAGGCTTTCCCCGCTTTGATTCCTTGATCACTTTCAATGGCAAGAGCTTCGACTGGCCCTTTTTATGTGAAAGAAGTTACGTACATGGAATACAACCGCTTTCTGAACCCTTTCATCTAGATGTATTACAATTAGGAAGGAAAAAATGGAAATCCTCGCTTCCGAATTGCAAGCTGCAAACCCTGGAACAGGCATTTTGTCGAAGGGAAAGGGAAGGTGACCTTTCAGGAGCAGAAATCCCCAATGCTTATCACCAATTCGTAGAAGATGGATGCCTCACCTCTATGACGGCGGCCTTGCATCACAACGCACTCGATTTAATCACGATGCTGGAGCTAATCTTAGTCTGTGCCACTGAGGGATTATGTATCGGGAAATATTGAGGTTTAATTCTTACGAAAAGATCAATTTTTCCTCAGTGAAAGTCTTGTAAATTGCCCAACATTTCTTTTTTCCGATTGGGAATCTTAAAATTTTTTAAAAGTTGTCCCTCGCTGACACCATAACCTTGTTCGACGGGGATTTTCTGCATCAATTGAGTAATACTCAGCTCACCTTGCAGAAAATCTCGATATGCCTGAAGCTTCACCTGCAATTGTGCGGGTGATTCGAAAAGGGCTTCTACACGAAAATGACCTAAGCCCATTTCTTTGAGCTGAGGAACAATTCGGGCAGAGCTTTGGGCTTCACCTTTAAACATGGTATTGCGACATTCTGCATCACTCTTCAAAGGATGGCGCTGTCCCTTGTGATCCAAAAGATCGACGCGGTGTTTTTCACAGGGTTTTCCGCAATCTCGGAAACTGCTACCCTTGCTCAAAAAGGAGGCAAATACACAGTGTTCCATATGAAAGGCAGGTATGTACTGATGAATTGTTATTTCTATCACATCAGATGGCAGTCTTTGCAACATATCTATAAGCTGCGCCTGATTTAAATCATAGGATGGAGTGAGTCGAAGGAGTCGCTTTTGCAGAAGGTAATTGGCACTTAAAGAATTTGAGACATTTAAGCTAAAGTCGCCAATCAAGGGAATACCCGAATCTTTTAAAAATTGGAGTGCGCCTAAGTTTCGCACAAGAACACAGTCGGGCCGTAGCCGCTCTATTGTTTTTAAATGATGCAACTCGTTGGGCTTTAATATTCGAGTTGTGGCGATTCCGACCTGGTAACCTTTGTCTCTCAGCTTATTTACAGATTCGATATAATCCCGACCATATTCAAAATCGAGATATACAGTGCCCAATTGGAGCTCGTGCAAGGCTTCTATCTGGGCAGCTTCACGAATAAGTACATGGAGCTGTAGTGATTTCGATTGGCCAAGATTTATTTCATTGTTTTTTATGTCCAGATTGGAATTAAGGTTAGAAGCGTTCTCTAACCATTGGATCACTTCTTCATTTGACTTACAGGAAATTTGAGGGGATGCAATTCGCGCTTCATCTAATTGGTGAATAGCTTTTTGTTTCAGTTCGCGAAGTGCTCGATTTTGTATAAACAAACCATCAGGAACAGTATAGCTCCAGGTTTCTAATTGGTAGACCGATGCACCTAAGGCAGAAAGTTCTTGTCTAACCTTTTCTTCATTTAGAGATTGGGAAATTGCCTTGACCAGGAGGGTCTCTGTGTTAACTTCGATGCTTTTGTGACCATCCGAAAGCCACAATCGTAAAACTTCCCCTCCGATTCCTGTCACTTTCATGGATACATTGATTTTCTTCGCCAAGGAACGGTCTTTCCAACTTTGGGCAATCTCCTTTTCTGTCTTGGGAGAATCATTAAGAAAAACTTCTGCACCTATGGTAACCTGTGAATAGGGAAAATCATTCTCTAAGCTAATTTCGGTCTGCTCACCATGAGTATTACACTGATATACTCGACCGCCTGCGTAGGTGAGACCAGATGCGATTAGAATGCCATCTCCGGGTTGGATTAAGTATCCAGATTCAGATATTCCTGTTTTTTTTGAGCCCCTTTTTATTGCGCCAGTTTTAAAGGTTAAACTCTTTTTACCTATTGCCAGTACCTGACCTATCGGCAGACCTCGGTGATCACTATAGTGACCATTGACCAGCTTTTGATGATCTACGCCATTTAACCAACCCGAAAAAAAACCTCGCGAATAAATCAGCGATAATTTATCTCGAACTAAATCGAGATTGCCGAATTTCGATTCGCTAGCAGACTCGAGTGCAAGGGCCTGTCGATAGCCTTTTGTAACACTCGCAACATATTCTGGTGATTTTAATCGTCCTTCAATCTTAAGTGAATCAACACCTATTTCTATCAGCTTGCCTACTTCATCTAGACCACATAAGTCTTGTGGTGAAACAGGATATTTTCTTCCACCAGTGTCCAGTTTTTGGCCATCGACCAAAATATCGTATTCCATCCGGCAGGATTGTGCACATTGACCACGGTTTGCGGAGCGACCGCCAAAGCTTTCTGAAGTGAGACACTGCCCAGAATAAGCAACACAGAGTGCACCATGCACAAAAACTTCTAGCTCTGCACGATTGGTCGATCGAATTTTTTGAATTTCCTCTAGATTTAGTTCACGTGCCAAGACGTATCTCTTTATTCCCAAATCCGATAAGCAATCCATGGCCTCAGAACTGGTAATTGTCATCTGTGTCGAGGCATGTACAACTTGGTCAGGAGCCATAAATCGAATCAGGCGGACGAGGCCGATATCCTGAATGATAAAGGCATCGGGCTTCATGGATATCAGTTCTTGTAACAACTTGATGACATCGAACAGTTCTGCTTCAAAAAGCAAAACATTCATGGTCAGAAAAACTTTTACCCGGTGGAGATGGCAATAGTGAACGAGTTGATTCAGTTCTTCAAGGCTAAAATCAGTGCTTCGTCCTCTGGCATTAAATTGGGGTACGCCTACATAGACTGCATCGGCGCCGTTTTGAACAGCAGCACGGCACATTTCCAGATTACCGACAGGGGCTAGTAGTTCAGGCAATGAGGGCATGTGAGCAAAGGTATTAATCGAGAAGAAGAAGTAGTGCAGGGGCTAAGAGAATGTCACTGACATTCTCTAAACCAAGGAATAGCGTTATTTGAGAATGGTTATGACTTCACAAAGAAAAAAGTCCGTACTTGAATTTAAATAGCTCACAAATTTGAGACTTTCAATGCCTGCTGTAGATAGCTTGAAAGCAGCTCCGCCTTCTAGGGGGCTCGACAGAATGGTATCCGCAATAATCCACTCAAATTTTCCCTTTTGTAGTTGGGAATCTGCCCTTTCATCTATATCATGGTTATAATCATGAATTACTGCACTGAAGCTATCCTATAGAATTGTTTCAAGACTCGCTTGTTCCTGGTTTCCGTCACCTGAGATTTCACTGCATAGGCCTACGACCACTGTATCTCTACTGTGGAACGATTCTCCACCTTGGGGATATGTAACATGGAGGGTGGCTGCATCAAAAAAATCATACCCATGTGCGCAGGCAATGCCCTAATTCGCGTTTAAGAGGATGTAAACATTCTTTCTTTTGACAACTATGCTGCCAACCAGCCATTCATTCCTGTGAGTTCCATCGATTTTGGCTCTGATTATCTCGGATTTGCTGGCTTTTACGCTCTTTTACAAGAGATTTCCCTTGAAAATTCTGAAAAAATGAAATTTCTACTTATCCACGACTAGTTGATTGGGGTTCTTTATCCCCCGTTGTAGAGGGAACTGATTCATTTTTAAGTTTTTTTGCCAA
>JBBQAD010000302.1:0-5083 GCA_038315885.1 Fibrobacteria bacterium
CGGGAAGAAATGTGAAACAGTAGGTTTTGAATGGAACACGGTCGAAGACGTATCCCACAAAGTCAGAGAAGAGCTCGACGAAGTCGACGATGAGATATCGAAAGGATTGACATCTAAGCATCTTCAAGAGGAATTAGGTGACTTGCTCTTTTCAGTGACACAGTTATGCCGCAAGGCCGGATACGATGCAGAAACCACTTTGCTAAAAGCCAATTTGAAATTTCAGAGACGCTTTGAACAGATGGAAGGGATGCTCCAGGCCGATGGCAAAAGTTTAAGCCAAGAAAATGCTGAATCCCTCGAATACTATTGGAAAAAAGTAAAGAAATCTGAAAAGGGATAAAGCTTTCTTTACTGGCTTTCTTTACTGGCTTGCTTCAGTGAAATAACAATTCACTTGAATTCAACCGACTGGGCCCAGGCATAATCTCTGGGATGAATCTTGTTTTTAGGAAGAGCCTAGTCCAGTTTCTTCCCCGTAGGCGCAAACTTTTCTGATCCATGGTTTAACTGCAAACCTGTTCTTGGAAATCCGTTTGCATCCATTATCATCTGAACCCCAGGTGATTTGCACTTACTCAAGCCAGAATAACAATCACCTGTTGAAAAATGTTTTTGGCCATTTAGACTGACGCTCCCAGTGGAAAAGGATGCCGCCTCTTGCTGATTGTATATCAATGTCACATTGTCCCATTTGGCGAACTGCATATGGGCTCCCTGTGCTACACCAGCAACTGAAAATCCCACCTTAACTTCATCATTTACCAACTCATCCACAGTAAAATTAGGGAATAATGCCTTGGAAACCTCTGGCTGCGCCATGTGAACGGGCGAAACTTTTGTCCATTCAGTTTGATTGTCGTTTCGCACATAAAGGTGGTAAATAGCCCCCGTACGTTGCACTGCAAACCAAAGGCCCTTCGCTTGGGTAAAACCAAGCACCCGGTTTTCCAAGGCTCGGCCAAGGCAATTCCATGCAGGCTCTTGTATAAGGCATATTTTACCGGGCCCTCCTGTGGTTGGATAACCAGCACATTCTCCCTTCTCCGCATTGTCTCGCAGGCCAATCATACTTGAAGGGGTATTCCGATTGAACCAATTCACCCCATTCCCATCCTTGGTGGCCCAATACCAGTCCCATCTCAAATCCAGGACCGGCGAGTTTGCGCTGGTGCTTGCTTTGACTGTTATCCCCACACTGCCGGGAGATTCGCCCGGATCTTGAAGACGCGCGTAGAAAACAAAATCTCCCTTTACACTTCTTTTTACTGTAGCGAATCCCGCACGATCCCAGCACATATAGATAGCCTGACCGTTGCCACTGAGATTGAATGTACCATTTGAATAAAACCCATCGACCTGAGGAGGGTTTCGTTTCTCATCACCTCCCCATGTCCAAGTTGGCAACTCCGCACCAAGACTGACCAGCTCCATCTCAGGATTTTTGATGACTCGCCCATTATCCACCGGTGTAGTACCTTCGGAATTCGAATGGATCTTGATAATATCAGTGCCCTTGGAGGGGCCGGTTACAAATAACAAGACGGGACGCGAGCAAACCTGACTTCCGTTTTTGCGAGTACCAATAGCGATAAGTGTTTTGATACCCGACTGCAAAAACTGAATTCTTTTGCTGAACGAAGACATCCCCATATCACTCGTTTCTTCGAACAGGAGATTATCGCCGTCATAGGCTTCCATTTTAACAAAGTCGTTGAACTCATCGCTGTTGGCAGAAAAAACTCGAACATCATCTGTAGTGATTTTTGTAACACTGGATTGGATTTTATACTGGCTACCAGGGCCAGTAATTCTGAGCGAGGGGTCAGCAGAACCCTCGCGAGAGTTTTGGCCAGGCGTAATCATAGTTTTGGTGGGATGACGAGAGTTGTGGGCTCTCCATACAAAGGCAATATATCGATTTGGCAAATAAGTCCAATTCCCCCCTGAAGCTGAGCCCTTTTTAATCACAGGAAACATTGCAGTACTGCCTTGCCAAGAATTGATATCACCTAGCCATGCTTGTCCCTTGTCAAGTGCTTTGCTTGGTCGACCCATTTTCAAAAGTTGATCGATGTAGGGAACCAACAATTGGTCGGCGCTGTAGTGGCCGTGAAACATTCCCCAGTTCACTGCAACAGTGGCAATTCCCTGTTGCGGAGGAATTGACCCACCACCCTTGGGATCCGCTTCTATTGAGATTCGGGGAATATCGTCGCCGCCAAAGCCAATGGATCCGGGAGCGACAATTGCACCGTAGCCAATGACCATATTGGGTTTTTTGGCGGCGGTGATTTGTCCAAATTCTCCATACCGTGAATTGCCAATGGGGAAGAACGGGGCGTTTCCGGGAGTGTAATTATTATTATCTCCCTTGTGTTCTATAAATGTGGTACCCCAATAGGTTTTCGCGCAAAAGTCCAGGGAGGGAATAGACCCTCCCAGGTAAACAATTTGGGAAAAAACCAGACAGGGGGCAAAAAGAGCGGCCAGAAAAAGGGTTCCGAAATATTTACTTAGGTTCTTTTGCTTCATCATAATCCTCGTTGATACAGAGCGGGCAGCTAACATAAATGGCTGAGTCGAGCTCTAATTGCAACGAAATATAGAGGCAAGCCTAATCTTTTTGGCCAGAACATAGGGCTATTATGCTAATTCTGCAAAAGATGAAACCTATTCAAGTTTCTTCCCCGTAGGCGCAAACTTTTTTGTTCCCTGATTTAACTGCAAACCCATTCTTGGAAATCCCTTTGCATCCATTCTCATCTGAACCCCAGGTGATTTGCACTTACTCAAGCCAGAATAACAATCACCGGTTGAAAATTGTTTTTGATTGACAGCGCTGACGCTCCCAGTGCCAAAAGATGCAGCTTCTTGCTGATTGTATATCAAAGTCACATTGTCCCACTTGGCGAACTGCATATGCGCCCCTTGATCGGAGCTATAGTGACCGTGATACATTCCCCAGTTCACTGCAACAGTGGCGATTCCCTTTTGCGGAGGAGTTGACCCAGCACCCAGTGGATCGGAGTCGATGGCGATTCGGGGGATATCTTCGCCACCAAACCAAATGGAACCAGGAGCGACAAGTGCGGCGTAGCCAATAAGCTGATTTGGTTTTTTGGCGGCAGTTACTGGTGCAAATTCTCCATAGCGAGAATTGCCTATCGGGAAGAATGGGGTGTTTCCCGGGGTGTAATCGTCATTTGTTCCCCTGTGTGTTACAAATTGCATGCCCCAGTAGTTTTTTGCGCAAAATTCAAGTCCGGAATCTCCATTATGTACGTAGACGATCTGAGAAAATACCAGACAAGGTGCAAAAAGAGATGCCAAAACCAGGATGCCAAAATATCTACTTAAGTTTTTTTGTCTCATCATAATCCTCTTTAATAAAGAGTGTGCACACGGATGGATTTGCCATCTTTCATGCGGACATTTTTAGTTAAGAATAGGCTAGTTTATCCCTATCCTTTGAAGACCTACCAAAGTTTTGAAACCACAATTCATTAAATTCAATAAGCTTCTTTTTCAGGACAGGAACATGCTTTTCCAGCTCCATCAATTTTTTTTCGGTATCCGATTTGTATTTCTGGTTTTGCCAGGCATCCCATGTTCCCGTAGGAAGGCCTGTGACCCGAAAAGGGGGATTCATGGACATCCCCGCACGCAGAAGTGCCTCTCCTCGTTGGACCTGCCAATCGATATTCTTTCCGAACAGATAGAGTGCATGCCTGTGTCCCCGTGAGTGTAAGTAACGAATTGCGATTTCAGCCATTCCAACATTGTTGTGACGACATCGAATCAAACCGAAATTTCGGGGGTGGCGAAGCTCAGTTTCATCGGCCAAGTCAAACCACACCACAGGCTGATGGTAACTGAGTAACCTTCGGCTCCATTCGACCAAACCGCCGGGGGATGAGAGACTGGAGGCTGCGATGAGAGTCCCAATATAGCGCCCCCCCGCCCCGTGTATCACTTGTTCAATTCCCTCCATGCCCGCAGGTAGCTTGACTCCAAAGCGTTCTGCACTTTGGACATCCATTACAACATTGACCAATCGAACAGAACTGCGTTTTGCTTCGGAAATAAATGACAGAGCAAAGGGTCCATTTCGAAGGTTAATACGGTATCCATCCCATTGACTAGCTGAACGCGTACAAATAATGAGAATAGGGGCCTCTATGACTTGAACTGATTCAGTCCTAAGTGGCTCGGGCCCTGTCACGTATCCACGACCTAGTCGGTGAATCAGTCGGTTTGAAATGAGCTTTTGCATCACCTGAGCCATTGTTTTATTAGAGAAATGCAAGTCCGTTGCAAACCGCGACCTTTTGGGGAGTGGATACCCGATTCGATAAAATCCGGATTTGATTTTTTCAGCTATCTCCTGATAGAGTGTTTCGACTCGATCTACCTTAGCCATTTTCGATTGACTGGGAGCTTCGCGCCAGAGGATCTGAGTTTTTCGGCCCATCCGGGTCTGTACGAGACCTTTTGATTTCAGAACCGAAAGGGCCCGGATTATCGTGACATGTGACACATTGTACCGAATCGCGAGCTCTCGAATAGGGGGTAGCCAGGCACCAGAGAGTGCCGGAATATCATAAGCGATTTGCTCTGATACCGAAATATGAACGCTTTTGTTTCGCGGGTCAGGCATATTGTCACCAAACAACTCAGGGAATGTCATCCATTGGTAAAAGGTGACAATGACACAGAATCGATATACACTGGCTACATTGCTTGTATCACAAAAATTTGTGTAACATTACGGCTTTTCTTTTAGTACCGAAGGAGCAAATCCCGCCTTGACACCCTTACGGCCGGATACATCATATTTTGTTGGCTGTTTCTGAAATTTTCCACTTGGAATAGGATTTGGGAACAACTCTGGAGTTTCATTGAGAGGTATGGAGATTTCCACTAGCTGCTGATTTCCTTTGACAGTTTCCTTCTGGATTTGCTGGGATTTCTCTATTAATTCTCCAGTGGCCGCATCAAGTGTGTAATTATAGACTCCACCTACCATCGTCTTTCCACGACCTGCAGAAATGTAAAGTTTCCCACTATCCAATTTTACGGA